>CAPYQR010000096.1 GCA_948742005.1 uncultured bacterium | reverse complement strand
AAAAGACCGCAATTCAGCGTTATGGAAAACAATGCAATGTTGGAAGATTGGCGCGAGGGTTTGAGAGAGTATTTAAAAGAAAGGATAAATAAATGAAAGGGATTATTCTTGCAGGAGGAAGCGGAACAAGGCTTTACCCGAGCACGATGGCAGTTTCAAAACAGCTTTTGCCTGTTTATGATAAACCGATGATTTATTATCCTATTTCTGTTTTGATGCTGGCGGGAATTAGGGATATTTTAATTATTTCAACTCCGCATGATTTGTCGAATTTTGAAATGATGCTGAAAGACGGTTCGCGTTTTGGTGTTAATTTTTCATACAAAATCCAGCCCTCTCCTGACGGGCTTGCGCAGGCTTTTATTCTGGGAGAAGAATTTATCGGGGATGATTCTTGTGCTTTGATTTTGGGAGATAATATTTTTTATGGTCCGGGATTTTCAATGATGCTCAAAAGGGCGAGAAGAAACGCACTTGATAACAATTGCGCAACAATTTTCGGCTATCAGGTGAAAAATCCTGAAAGGTTCGGGGTTATTGAGTTTAATGAAAAAGGAAAAGCAGTTTCAATTGAAGAAAAACCCAAAAACCCGAAATCAAATTATGCAGCAACAGGATTATATTTCTATGATAATCGTGTTGTTGAATTTGCAAAAAATTTGAAACCGTCTTCAAGAGGGGAATTGGAAATTACGGATTTAAACAAAATTTATCTTGAAAAATCACAATTAAATGTAGAATTATTAGGCAGAGGCTTTGCCTGGCTTGATACCGGAACGCATAAATCTCTTTTGCAAGCAGGGCAATATGTTCAAACTATTGAAGAAAATCAAGGGATTAAAATCGCCTGTTTGGAAGAAGTTGCGTATAGAATGGGCTTTTTATCCAAAGAAGAAATAATTGAAAATGCTTCAAAATATAAAAATAATGAATATTTTTCTTATGTCAGGAATTTAAAATAACCTGTGGGAATTTTATTCTTCTTTTGAAATTTCTCTTTGTGCTTGAATATCGCCTTTTTCGAGTGCGGTTTTTTGAATGCGCGCTTTTTCGATATCTGTTGTCTTTTTGAGTTTGTATACGAAGATTAAAATTTCTGCTATTGCTTTATAAAGGTCAGGAGGAATCGGACGGTTTATCTCAACCAATCTGAACAATGCACGTGCTACGGGAGGATTTTCAATTACGGGAATATTGTGTTTTCTTGCGATTTCTTTGATTTTTTGTGCAAATAATTCCGTTCCTTTTGCAACAAGAATCGGTGATTCCATTTTTTGTGCATCATATTTAACAGCACAAGCTATATGGGTTGGGTTTGTTACGACAAAATCACATGTTGTAACGGCATCCATCATTTTTTGCTGTAAAAGCTGCTGGCGGCGTTGGCGCAAGGCGGCTTTTACGTTTGGGTCGCCTTCGGAGTTTTTGTATTCGTCTTTTACTTCTTTAAATGACATTTTTTGATCTTGTAGAAATTTCCACTTTGTAACGCCGTAATCGGCTGCTGCGATTATTAAAAACGCAATCCCTGCTTTGATTACGAAATCCAAAATTAAAGAACCGAATTCGATTAAAATTGCAAAATGATTATCAATTGCAGCAAGCATCAGGATGTGTTCAAAGTGTGATGAATAGACAAGATAGCCAATTATCCCAAGGATAACTACTTTTACAATGTTTTTAAAAAGGTCAAAAAGAGTTTTTGGGCTGGCTAAATTTTTGAAATATTTTGTGGGGTTGAATTTATCGGCGTTAAATTCCATGGGTTTTGTGGTGAAAAGCGGGCCAATTTGAATCATGTCCCCTAAGACGCCGACAAATGATGCGAGAAATAGGATTGGAAGCAGAATTAGTGCTGTTGGGAGGATTGTTTTTGTAAAAAGATAAGCATATCCAATTTCTTCAAGGTGTTTGTTGGGAATTTGTTCGTAGATTATTGTAAAAAGGGCTGATAATTGTGACCAAATAACAGGTGCGATTAAATAAATTGCGCTAAACATAATAATTATGGCAATTGCCATAGATAAATCTTTTGATTTGACAACTTGCCCTTGTTCGCGAGCTTTTCTCAGTTTTTGCTGAGAGGCTTCAAATTGTTTATTCTCGTCGCCCATTTATTTTGTTTTTTGTCTTATTGTTGTATTAGTTTAACATTTGCTATTTTGGGGTCTAATAGCTTTTTGCCTGCTTCTTTAAAGTCAATTTGAAGAAGCTGTCTGTTTTCATATCTCATTGTTTTTATAACTTCACCGGTTCCGTATTTGCTGTGTGTTACGATATCTCCGATTTTATATTCCTGCTGGGGGGTGGAATCTTGTTTTTCTTTAAAAATCGGCAGACTTTCTTTATTGGAATCAGATTCTTCTAAGTTATCAAGGTTTATTTCAGCACCGTCTGAGAAATTAATTGTTTGTGATTCTTCAACAGTTGTTGTTTCAAGAATTTGATTGAAACTTTCATCAATTGATGATTGTGCAACAGCATCTAAATCGACATCTGTATCATCAATTAAATCGTCATCAATAATTAATTCTTGAGAAGAATCTTCCGCGGTTGCTTCTTCTTCTGTTGCTGTCTCTGCTTTTTCTTCTTTGATTTCTTCGACAGTATCTGTTTCGGTTTGTGTTTGTGTGTCGGTTATTTCACTAATTTCTTCAACGGGTTCATCTTCACTGTTTTCATTTAGTAAATTTTCAATTTCTTCTTTTTTGATGTTGTCTGTTTCGTCATTTTGGGTTTTGTATTGAACTTCATCTACAATAACATCATTAACGATTGTGTGGGTTAGTTTTTGTTTGTCTGTTTCGATTTTTTTGTTTTCTATTAATTCCGATGATTCTTTTGCTATTTGAAAAAAGTCTAAATCATCTTCTGATAAATCGGTTTCAATCTCTTCAAGATTTTCATTTGTTTGGTTGTCTAAAAGGTCGATTGTTTCGATTTCTTTCTGCATGTCTTTTTTGGTTTCAAAGCGTTCGTCACGATGATTGAAATAAGAATCTTCGCTTGTGCCCAGGTCTATAATTTCTTCTTCAATTTTTTCATCGTTAAGTGTTAATTTTGGTTCTTCTTTAATTTCTTCAAAAGTTTCAGATTGCTGTATTTCTTCTTCAGGAGATTCAACAGGCTCTTGCTCTTGCTCTTGCTCTTCTTGGATTGGTTGTGCAATTTGCTGCGGCTCTTCTTCTGAGGACGGTTCTTGTTTTGTAATTTCTTTATCTGTAAGATTTTGAAATTCGTCATTGGTTGAATTTTGTTCAGGAATTATTTTTTCTTTTTGTGCAAAATGTTCTTCAAAATAATCTTTTTGAGATTCAGAATTTTCTATATTATTTGTGTTGAATTCTTTTTCTTCTTCGTCTAATAAAGACAGCGCGATTTTTCTGTATATTTTTCTTTCTTCCTGCGCTTGTGATTCGTAATTTTTAACAAGATATAAAAATCCGTCGGTATCTTCGCCAAATACTATGCATCCATCGGCGATTAAATTGCAAAGAGCAAAATTAGCATCCAAAAAGTCGTTTCTTTGATAAAGGCTTGGAAGCAAAACGTAATTATTGCAATATTGAATTATGGTTGGAAGTTTTTTGTAAATATATGAAACATTAGGAATAAAATGAATGTTTTTCTTTTTGTTATATATTTTATTTATTAAATCAATATCGCAATTTTCATCGTTTATTCTTGTTAAAAGATAGACTTCTTCTTCAATTATATCGCTTATATATTCTAAATATGCTTTTTGCCATATAAGGCTTGAATTGGAGATATCAATTATTGTTATTTTGTTTTCATTAATTGCTTTTTTAAGATTTTCAACATCTGCTTTTGTTCTTGCAAAAACATTATCCATTTGGAATTTTTTGATTTTTGAAATAAGTATTTTTAGCTCCGGATATGGTGTTGCTTTATATTGAGCCATTAAAACTTTTACAAAAACATTAAACGGAATAAAGCCGAATTCTTGCGAGCGGGCGAATTTTTTAATTTCGTTTAAAATATCGCTTGAAATTGCTTGAAATTCAAGGCTTGCATCTTCCAGACATTTTTCAAAGATATAGTCAATTGTTGTATAATTAAGCGGGATTTTAAAATCTTCGCAGGATTTTATTTTTGCAATTCCCTGATGCTCTAAAACGCCTGTTGAGTCGATTATTATAACATTTCTTTCGTTTGATAATTGTTTTGCTAATGTAATGCTGATTGCATTGGCATTATCGATTTTATCGGCTAAAATTATCGCTTTGTTGTTGAAAAATTCATATTGCAAATTTAAAGGCAGAGAATTTTTGACATTAATTCCGAAAGGGAAAGTTTTTTTGCCGTTGTTGATAAATTCTTCAACTTCATCTTGTTTGATTCTTGAAATTTCACATTCTTTATTCGGAGTAAAGTTATCATATGGTATAACTTCGTTTTCGTTTGAAATTTTGTAAAATAATTTTAATTTTGCAACATTTTGTGACGAATCAAACCTGTCGTCATAAATTTCAATAATTTGTGCTAAATATCTATCCTCGTTTGATTTTACAATCAAAAAGTCAAACAATTTAAACGTTTCAACAACAGGGTTGAAAAGTATTCTTATTTGGTTATTTAAAGCATTAGCTATTTGCATTAATAAACTTTCTCTATCATCTTTTACTCAATTATATCAAGAATATTAATATAATCCAACATAAAAATTATTATAATAATATTTTTATATTACAACAAACATTGTAAAAAGTGAAATATATTATTAAGATTATTTTAAAAATTTGTACTTGACAGTTTTTCATGTTCACAATAGTATAATTATATAAAATTGCCGATGTAGCTCAATGGTAGAGCAACGGTTTTGTAAACCGTAGGTTGCGGGTTCGAGTCCCATCATCGGCTTTTTTTAATAATTGCACTTTCAAGAGAAGAATATCATTATGCCCTTGTGGCGCAGGGACTCTGCCGAGGAAAGTTACCCCAACGGGTAAGTTTCCGAGAGGGAAGCACTCCGGAGTGTGCGTAAGGGAAAGAAAAATGTTTGCCCTTGTGGCGCAGGGGTAGCGCACTCCCTTGGTAAGGGAGAGGCCGTGAGTTCAAATCTCATCAAGGGCAATTTAATAAAAATAAAATCGCAATTTGACAATAGAATAATCATTAAAAATAATTTTATCAAAATTATGGGTAGATGCCCGAGTGGCTAAAGGGAGCAGACTGTAAATCTGCCGTCAATCGACTACGGTGGTTCGAATCCACCTCTGCCCATATCTTTTAAAATATCGAGCCGACAACAGTCGAGCGAGAATTTTATAAGCCTTACCCTACCAAAACAAAAACCAATCAAAATAAAAAATAAGAAAAAAGGAGAACTTATTTTATGGCTAGAGAAAAATACGAAAGAACCAAGCCGCACGTTAACGTTGGTACTATCGGCCACGTTGACCACGGTAAAACAACATTAACAGCTGCAATCACAGGCTGTATGGCTGCGGCAGGTCAAGCAGAAGCAAAAAAATTCGATGAAATTGATGCTGCTCCTGAAGAAAAAGCACGTGGTATTACCATTTCAACTGCTCACGTTGAATATGAAACTGCTACACGCCACTATGCTCACGTTGACTGCCCGGGTCACGCAGACTACGTTAAAAACATGATTACAGGTGCTGCTCAAATGGACGGCGCTATTCTTGTTGTTGCTGCAACAGACGGTGCAATGCCTCAAACTCGTGAACACATTCTTCTTGCTCGTCAAGTTGGTGTTCCTAACTTAGTTGTATTCTTGAACAAATGCGACATGGTTGATGACCCTGAGTTATTAGACCTTGTTGAAATGGAAGTTAGAGAATTATTATCTTCTTATGAATTCGATGGAGACAACATCCCGTTCGTTAAAGGTTCAGCTCTAAAAGCTTTAGAAGCTGTTCAAGCTAACAATTCTATCGCCCGCGGACAAGACCAATGGGTTGATAAAATTTGGGAATTAATGGATGCTATTGACTCATACTTCCCTGAACCGGTTCGTGATTTAGACAAACCGTTCTTAATGCCTGTTGAAGACGTATTCTCAATCACAGGCCGCGGTACTGTTGCAACAGGTCGTGTAGAACGTGGTATTGTTAAAGTTGGTGATGAAGTTGAATTAGTCGGCTTAGGAGAAACAAGAAAAACAACCGTTACAGGTGTTGAAATGTTCAGAAAATCTCTTGATCAAGGTCAAGCAGGTGATAATGTCGGCGCTTTGCTTCGCGGTATTGATAAAACTGAAATCCAACGCGGTCAAGTTTTAGCTAAACCCGGTTCAATCACACCTCACAAAAAATTCACAGCTAACGTTTATGTATTGAAAAAAGAAGAAGGCGGACGTCATACTCCTTTCTTCCCCGGATAC
>CAPYQR010000095.1:1610-6398 GCA_948742005.1 uncultured bacterium | reverse complement strand
CCCTTCGACCGCGCATTTGCAAGCAATGGCAATTTCTTCTTTTGTTAATAAATCTGTTTCCAAGATAACTTTTAAAGTGTTATCTTTGCAGATTTCTTTTGTTTTTTTAATATCTTGCGCTGCTTTTTTATAGTTTTTATTTTTAATTTCAGCAATATTTAAGACAGTATCAATCTCATCTGCGCCAAGTTCAAGCGCTTTTTGTGTTTGAAATTGAATAATATCTATTGTATTATTTGCCAAAGGAAAATTAACAACCGTAACAATTTTAATCTTGTTGGAATTGTTTGATTCAAGCAAAGTTTTTACATATTTGATATAGTTAATATTTATACACACACCCAAAAAATCGTAATCAATTGCTTCTTGAACAAGTTTTTTAATTTGTTCTTCTGTTGCATCCGGTTTTAAAAGAGTGTGTTCTATGAATTTATTTAAGTTATGCATAAATCAATTATAGCAAAACTAAATTTTTTACGCCAGAATTAAATTCAAGATTTGTTGTTTGTTTAATATTATATAAAGTTGTTTTTAAAATTCTCATATTTGCTTCTTTTGTATTATAAGCATTGTGCGGAGTTATAATAACATTGGGCATTTTTAACATTTTTTGAATAAAGAAATATTTTTTAAGACAGGCTTGTTCAATATTTCTGAATTCCTGACAAGTTTTATATAATTTGCACAAAACCTCTTCGCATTCAATCACATCAAGTGCTGCACCTGCGATTTTATTATTAATTAAAGCATAATAAAGCGCTTGCGTATCAACAATTTCTCCGCGGGCGATGTTGATTAAAATTGCGCTTTTTTTCATTTTCAATATTGTTTCACGATTAAACATTCCTCTTGTTTTAGGAGTTAGGGGACAATTGATTGTTATAAAATCTGATTTTTCTAACAATTCATCCAATTCAACATAATTATATGCTCCTTTTTGTTCGATATCGTTTGCTAAAACCTCCATCCCAAAGCCATGTGCAATATTTAAAATTTTTCTTCCGATTGAACCAAGCCCCACAATTCCAATTACTTTGTTTTTAAGTTCAATCCCCATTAAATTATTAACATCAATTGAACCATCCAAAATTGCAGCTTTTGATTCATGGATTTTTTTAGCCAATGTTAAAATAAGCGCAAAACTATACTCGGCAACTGTTGATGAACCATATTGAGGAACATTAAAAACAAGGATATTATTTTCTTTGCAATAATCAATATCAACGTTAGAATAACCCGTACATCTTAAAAAGATATATTTTAAATTTTTAAATTTTTCCAAAACACAGCGCTCTAATGTTGAACTTACAAAAACACTTAATGCATCACAATCTAAAAATTTTTCATCAACAAATGTGTTTTTATCAAGCGGAAGTTCAATAAAATAAGGCTCAAGGTCTGAATTCATATTCTCGCTTAAATATTCAAATTCAAGTTTTCTTACATCATAAAATAATATTTTCATAATTGAAGTATAAAAAAATCTCAAACAAAATAAATTGCCAAAAAGATTAATCACATGGTATATTTTTAATATGGATAATAATGAAAAAGCATTGAACTGTAATTTTGAAAATGATAATTCAAAAAATAATAAAAGAAGAAATTTCTTAAAAGGGCTGTTTGGAGCTTATGCGGGCGTTACAACGTTATTTTCTTATAAATATTTTGATGAAAAAATAAAAGTTCAAAAAAACTTAAAAAATGTTATTAAAAATTCAAATATGAAAATAAAGCATCTTGAGTTTCCGATTTCATACAATTGCAATCTCAACTGTGCAAGCTGTGACCATTGCGCGCCTTTAGCTCCTAAATATCAAATGCCTCCCGAGGTTTTTGAAAAAGATATTAAGCGCTTAAGCGAACTTGCACAAGGAAAACTTGATACAATAATGCTTTTAGGGGGAGAACCTTTATTAAATTCTAAAATAACAGATATTATGAGAATTGCACGTGACAATTTCCCTAAAGCAACAATTAAAATAACAACAAACGGCTTTTTGCTTGATAAAAAAGAGGAGGACTTTTGGAAAGCTTGTGCAAAACACAGTATTAAAATCGTTATGAGCAATTATGTTTATTATGAAAAAAATCTTGATTTTAATGAAATAAATAAAATAGCAAAAAAATACAAAGTTACAACAGAAGTTAACCAAACAAGATTTGATTTCCAGCTTCTTAACTTTTCAAGAAGAAAACTCAACAACGCAACAGAAAAATACAAAACCTGTAAAGAAAAAATTAACGGCGCGCTTGTTGATAGCGGAAAATTGTATTCATGTTCCGTTATGCAGGGGATTGAGAAAAATTTCAACACATATTTTAAAGATAAAGCTCTGCCCATTGCAAAAGATGACATTCTTGATTTACACAAAGTAAAATCAATTGAAGAAATCGTAGAATATTTAAACAGACCAAAAACCCTCTGTGCATATTGCCATTACCGCGATGAGGCATTTTCACCTCAAAAACGAGATTGGAAATTATCAGAACGGAAATTGTCCGAATGGTATATTGAATAATCTTATCTTAATTTAACCAAATCTGCTTTTCTTATTCTTACGCTTTCAGGTGTAATTTCGACAAGTTCGTCATCTTGAATATATTCAAGAGCATCTTCAAGCCCCATTATTTTAGGTGCTTGCAAAGTTACCATTACATCAGCCGTTGCTGATCTCATATTGGTCATTTTCTTTGTTTTGCAAACGTTAACGGGAATATCCTGCGGGCGGTTACATTCGCCTACTATCATTCCTCTGTATACTTTTGTTTTTGGAGTGATGAAAAATACCCCCCTATCTTCAAATTGATGAAGTGCATAAGCAACGGCTTCGCCATCTTCATGGGCAATTAAAGAACCTGTTCTTTGGCGCGGAATATCGCCTGCGTATTCGTCATATTGAGCAAAGGTATGATACATAATCCCCTCACCCTTTGTCATTCTGATAAATTCACTTCTAAAACCAATTAAGCCTCTTGCGGGAATTAGAAAATCAATATTTGTTCTTTTTGGCCCTGCTTCCATATTGAGCATTTGTGCTTTTCTTGAAGCAAGTTTTTCAATAACGGAACCGACAAATTCTTCAGGAACATCAACGATTAGATTTTCAAAAGGTTCAAGTTTAACGCCGTTTTCTTCTTTGAAGATTACTTCCGGTTTTGAAACTTGAAATTCATACCCTTCTCTTCTCATTTGTTCAATTAGAATACTCAAATGCAATTCACCCCTGCCTGAAACTTTGAAAACATCTGTAGAATCAGTATCTTCAACGCGAAGCGAGACGTTTTTTTCAAGTTCAAAATAAAGTCTTTTTCTGATTTGTCTTGAAGTAACAAATTTTCCCTCAGTGCCTGCAAACGGTGAATCATTAATTTGAAAATTCATCTGCAAAGTTGGTTCATCAATTTTAATCAAAGGAAGCGCTACAGGGTTTGTTAAGCAAGAAATTGTTTCGCCGATTTGAATATCCGAAAAGCCTGCAATCCCAACAATATCGCCCGCGGAGGCTTCTTGAATTTCAACCCGCCCAAGGTCTTTGAAGCCAAAAAGTTTGACAACTTTGCCTTTTGAAGCAGTTCCGTCCGCTTTTAATAATGTTACTTGTTCTTGTGATTTTATTGAACCGTTTTTAATTCTTCCGATTGCAATTCTTCCCACGTATTCATTATAATCAAGTGTTGTTATCTGTAATTGCAAAGGCAGGTCAATATCTGCTTCAGGACCTTCGATGTTTTCTAAAATACAATCCAATAAAGGCAAGATGTTTTTAGATTCATCTTCTAAATTAACTTTTGCAAACCTGTGCAGCGAACTTGCATAAATTACAGGGAAATCAATCAAATCATCGCGGTCGGTGAGTTCTGTGAATAAATCAAAGACTTTATCCAAAGTTCCATCAGGATCAGCGCCCGGTTTGTCGATTTTATTAATCACAACAATGATTTTAATGCCTAATTCAAGCGCTTTAGACAAAACAAATCTTGTCTGGGGCATTGGACCTTCTTGCGCGTCGACAATCAGCAATGCACCATCCACCATCCCTAAAACACGCTCGACTTCTCCGCCAAAATCCGCGTGGCCGGGGGTATCTACAACGTTAATTTTAACGTCTTTATATTCAACCGCAACGTTTTTAGATAAAATCGTAATTCCGCGTTCGCGTTCAATATCATTGTTATCTAAAACACATGTTCCCATTTCCTGATGCTCGCTAAAAACATTTGTAGCATCTAAAATGCAATCCACAAGCGTAGTTTTACCATGGTCAACGTGCGCAATTATTGCAATATTTCTTAATTTTTTATTTTTCATTGTTGTTAATCTTTCTTTTTTAAATATGCTTTAATTTAGTTACAGAAATATTTTACAATAAAAAAATTTATACACGCAAGGTTTTTGATACTTTTTTAGTATTGAATTGTTTTTTTTCAGAATCAATCTTTTCCATATGAAAATAATTATAATCAATTTCCTTGATTTTATTATTGTCAATAACAAGATTAACTTTTGTATCCGGTTTTTTATACTCTCCGTCTTCAATCATTTCTAAAAGCGCTTTATCTCTTCTTATTCCTATATTCTGGCTGTCTAATTTATAAAAACGCTCAGGGCTTCTGAAAACAATTAATTCAGACGGAGACATGCCCTCTTTTGGACCTTCAAGATATTTTAAATCCAGTTCTTCCTTTTCTTTTTTTGATTTGGCAATTATTTCACGTGCTTTTTTGGCTTCTTCTCCTGTAAAGATACAAAATCTGCCATCAATTATTCTTGAAAAGACGCCTCCC
>CAPYQR010000095.1:0-1600 GCA_948742005.1 uncultured bacterium | reverse complement strand
TTTTCAACAGGTTTATTTCTCAAAATATCAACAAAATCATGCGCAGGGGTTTGGATTTTGGTTTTTGAGGGTTTAAAACCATATTCAAAATGATATGAGAATGAATTTATTTTAACTTCAAAAGCTCTTTTAAAATTTATATTGTTATTCTTAGCAGTATTAACATTCAACGGATTAATTTTCATTTTTTTCTCTCTCTTCCTGTGTAAAAAAAATTTAATATCATTTATTTAAAACATGAAAATATTAAAATTTGCCAATAAAAATATTTTTAAGTTAAAATTATAAATATATTTTTATTTGCGAGGAGGTATTTGAAATGGAACTTGATATAATTAGAAAAACCGACAGTGAAGTTGCAAAATATATTGAACTGGAGCTGGATAGACAAAGAAACACAATTGAACTTATTGCTTCTGAAAATTTTACCTCTCCTGCTGTTATGGCGTCGTGTGGAAGTGTTTTAACAAACAAATACGCGGAAGGCAAGCCTTATAAAAGATATTATAACGGATGCGAATTTATTGATAAAATTGAAGAATTGGCACAAAAAAGATGCTGTGAACTTTTTAAATGCGACCATGCTAATGTTCAGCCGCACTCGGGCGCACAGGCGAATATGGCGGTGTTTTTATATGCTTTAAAAACAGGTGATACAATTTTGGGGATGGATTTATCAAACGGCGGTCATTTAACCCATGGCTGCAGCGTTAATTTCTCGGGAATCAATTACAACGCGGTTTCTTACGGCGTTGATGATGATGGGGTTATTGATTATAATGATGTTGAAAAAAAAGCGCTTGAATTTAAGCCAAAATTAATCATCGCAGGCGCAAGCAACTATTCAAGAATAATCGATTTTGAAAAATTCTCTGAAATTGCTAAAAAAATCGGTGCGTTTTTAATGGTTGATATTGCGCACATCGCAGCCCTTGTTGCAACGGGAGTTCACCCGAGCCCCGTTCCTTATGCCGATTTTGTAACAACAACAACCCACAAAACCCTAAGAGGCCCGAGGGGCGGGATTATCATGTGCAAAGAAGAACATGCAGCGGGAATTGATAAAGCAGTTTTCCCCGGGATTCAAGGCGGGCCTTTAGAACACATTATCGCAGGAAAAGCGGTCGCATTGCTTGAAGCACAAGGGGATGAATTTAAAGCTTATGCAAAACAGGTTGTTGAAAATTCTAAATGCTTAGCGGAAGAATTAATCAAAAACGGAATTGATATTGTCGGGGGAAAATCTGAAAATCATGTTATGACGATTGATTTAAGAAGATTAAATAAAACAGGAAAAGATGTTGCAAACCTGCTTGAAGAAGTGGGAATAACAGCAAACAAAAACACTGTTCCAAACGACCCGCAATCTCCTTTTGTAACTTCAGGAGTTAGAATCGGAACAGCAGCAACCACAACAAGAGGCATGAAAACAACTGAAATGAAAATTATTGCAAAAATTATTTCAGATGCTATTTTAGATAAGGATTCAATTGAAAATTTGAGAAATAAAAGTCTTGAATTATGCAAAAAATTTCCGCTTTATCAAAATATGTAAATTAAAAGAAAACAAGGTCAAAAAATGATTAAACTATCACAAGCC
>CAPYQR010000094.1:5618-6424 GCA_948742005.1 uncultured bacterium | reverse complement strand
TGATAATTGCAATCTGATTTGCTGCTGCTGTACTTCGGGGAAAATATCCACAATTCTGTCAATCGTTTGTGAAGCAGATGATGTATGTAATGTTCCTAAAACAAGGTGACCTGTTTCTGCGGCGGTTAATGCCAGACGAGTTGTTTCAAGGTCTCTCATTTCGCCGACCAGAATAACATCGGGGTCTTCACGAAGTGCACTTTTCAAGGCATTTGCGACCGATTTTGTATCTTGACCGAGTTCTCTTTGGTGGATAATGCTTTTTTTGCTTTGGTGGATAAATTCAATCGGGTCTTCAATTGTTAGGATGTGTTCAACCCTTGTTGAATTGATATAATCAATCATCGCAGCTAAAGTTGTTGATTTACCTGAACCTGTCGGCCCTGTAACAAGAATTAATCCGCGGGGTCTGTCTGCGACTTGTTTTACAATGTCAGGAAGCCCTAATTCTTCAAATTTAGGCGGTGTTGAATTGATTGTTCTAAATGCGGCAGCATAAGAACCTTTGTCTCGGTATACATTGACACGAAATCTTCCAACGCCGTGTAATCCGTAACCGAAGTCTAATTCCCAATTTTGTTCTAATTCTCTCCTTTGCTCGTTGGATAAAATCGGGAAAATAATTGTTTCAACATCATCTGAAGATAACATTGGGAGATTCGTTCTGAATAATTTTCCATCAATTCTTATAACAGGAGGCAAATTCGCCGAGATGTGAATATCGCTTGCATTTTTTGAAACTGCTAATTCAAGGATTTCTTCAATAATCATAATAACTCCAAATCCGTTTATTGTATATTTAGGAT
>CAPYQR010000094.1:0-5608 GCA_948742005.1 uncultured bacterium | reverse complement strand
TAAATTTTCATAATTTTTGATTTCTTTATTTTTAATAATCAACAATTTAAACTATTTTATAATAAAATAAAAATATAGAGCTAGAGGATTTATTTTAAATGAAAAATATCAAAAGATGGCATGAGAAAGGATTAATTGATGAAAACCTTTCAAAAATTCTGCTTGAGGAATTGAAAAGCGAGAACAATAAAAGAATGAAGCTCACTACACAAATTCTTTTATATACAATCGGAGTCATTTTAATCGGAATTGCGGTAATTTCTTTCATTGCAGGAAATGATTGGATTTTAGAATTATTTAAAAATATTCCTTTGCTGAGCGTTTTGCTTTTGTTGGTTTTATCGTTTTCTTCTTTGTGGGGCGGGTATTTTTTAAAGTATGAAAAACAAATTTTCCCTAAACTTGGCGATTCTTTGATTTTTCTATCAACATTATTAATCGGTGCAAGTTACATCAGAATAGGGCAAATTTATAATTGGAATTCAAATGCTTCATCAATCCTTGCTTTGTGGTTTTTGAGTGTTTATCCCATGGCTTTTATCTTTAAAAGCAAACCTATTAATATTTTATCTCTTATTTTGTTTTTGGTAACTTTTCCTTATTTTTACTACGATTTAGGCGTTGATAAAATTGATGCTTGGACTATTTTTATGCCATTTTCTCTTTGCCTGATTTTATATTCTTTTGCAAATTTAAATTTTATTCAAAAAAATTATCGTGATTTTGCAATTACTTATAAATTAACAGCTTTAGTTCCTGCTTTTTTCACTTTTTTGATTTTAATTTTTTCAATTAATTCAAAATATCAAATGATTAATTTTTTCTACATATTTTTGCCCGCAGCTTTATTGTTGTTAAATTTGAAAAATTATTTAACAACGAAAGAAAATTTACGAAAAGTTGAATCAATTTTTCTTGTTTTCTTGTCGGTTTTGCTTTTATTTTTGTTGATTCTACCCTCAATTGAACCGATTTTTATTGTTATTGTTTCGCATTTATTTATAATTTATATAATTGCAAACGGACTTTATTACGGTTATAAGCTTGAAAATGTTTCTTTGATTAATCTATCTGATATATTTTTATTGGTTTATTTGCTTGTAAGTTATTCAAGATATTGCTGGGATTATATTGATAAAACATTGTTTTTCTTAATCGGCGGAGTGTTTTTGCTTGCAATCGGGATTAAACTTGAAAAAGGGAAAAATGAATTAATTAAAAAAGCTGATAAAAACGCAAAATAATAAGGAAAATAATATGAAAAAGGAAATGAAAAAAAATATAATTATAATAACAATTTGCTGGATTTTAATTACGGGTTTTATTTTAATTTTTAACGAATCAATTTTAAAATTCGGAAAAGAAATACAATTAAAAGTTTATCCTGTTGATCCTAGAGATTTTTTGCGCGGGGATTATGTTGTTTTGGATTATGAAATATCAAAAATTCCTAAGTTTAATCCTTATTATTATTCAAAAGATTACAGGGATGTTTATGTTGTTTTGAAAAGGAAAACCGATGAAGAAGTTTATCAAATGAAAAGAATTGAAACCCAAAAACCCGATAAAAACGAACTTTTCATCAAAGGTGAACTTAAAAACGGCAAAATTTACTACCCTTCTATTGAAAAATATTTCGTTAAAGAAAACGAAGGAAGAAAAATTGAGCAAGGTTTAATAAAAGGCGGAATTGCAAAAGTTTCAATTAATAAAAACGGAGAATCAAGAATTAAGGAAATTATTGTTAAAAATTAACTTTTTTTATTTGACTTTTTATGTTCAAACGTACATAATATTATTATGAATTTTGAACAAGATTTAACTGCAAAACAATTGAATTTTTTTAATTTTTTAAAAGAAACTTACAAAAACCAAGCTCTTCCGAGTTATGAAAAAATTAAACAGGATTCAGGATATAAATCTAAAAATTCAATTAAGCAATTTTTAGAAGTTTTTAAATCTAAAAATTTAATTCTTAATTTGAATAACAATTTCTATATAAATCCTGATTTTTTTAAAGCAAAATTTGTACTCTCGCGTCTAAGAGCAGGTTTTGCTTCAATTATGGATGATAAAATCGAATCTCGGATTTCGATGGATGAAATTTTAGAAATAAATTCACCCTCTACTTTTGTTTTTAAAGTTTCGGGTGATTCAATGATTGAAGCGGGGATTTTTGAGGATGATTATGTTATTGTTAAAAAACAGCAAAGTGCAAAAATAGGCGATATTGTTTTAGCGATAATCGATAATGAATTTACCTTAAAAACTTTGAAAAAAGATGAAAAAGGAACTTATTTACAGCCTGAAAACAAAAATTACCCGATTTTGCGCCCTGAATTTTCACTCACGATTTTCGGCGTTGCAATCGGAATAACAAGGAAATTTAATTAATGGCAAATTGCAAAAAAAGAGTCATCGCACTTGTTGATTGTAATAATTTTTATGTTGCATGTGAAAGATTAAGACGTCCCGAGCTTGTTTCAAAGCCTGTTTGTGTTTTATCAAACAACGATGGCTGTGTGGTTTCACGCTCTAATGAAGCTAAAAAAATGGGTGTTAATATGGGCGCTCCGTATTTTATGATTAAGCATCAATTTAAAAAAGTAACCTTTTTATCGGGAGATTTGTCTTATTATTGTTCAATTTCAAAAAGAATAATGGAAAAACTATCCTCATTCACCCCTGATGTTGAGGTTTATTCGGTTGATGAGGCATTTTTAGATTTAACAGGGCTGAATAAAACTTTTAATTTAAAATACAATGAAATTGCCCAAAAAATCGTTTTCGATATTAAAAATGAAATCGGAATCGATGTTTCTGTTGGATTATCTTATTCAAAAGTTTTAGCAAAGCTTGCAAGCGATAAATCTAAAAATATTCAAAAAATAAACCCCGAATTAAAAACATATTTAATCGGCTATCGTGAAATCGAGCAGGAATTAAAAGAAACGCTGATTAGCGAGGTTTGGGGAATAGGGAAAAATTTAAATACGCTTTTGAAAAGAAATTTAATTCAAACAGCTTATGATTTTGTTTGTCAGGAGGATATTTGGATTAAAAAGAATCTTGGCAAAACGGGACTTGATTTAAAAAGTGAATTATTGGGAAATGTTATAAATCCTGTTATTTCAATCCATCAAGCACCTAAATCCGTTTCGAGAAGTGAAAGTTTTGAGGAATTTCAGACTGATTTAAATTATATTCAAGAACAATTAAACATCCATATTCACAAAGTTTGCAAAAAATTAAGGCAGGAAAATCTTGTCGCGCAAGGAATTTCTGTTATGCTTAGAACGAAAGATTTTCAAATAAATTCAATAAAAATCAATCTTATAAATCCCTCAAGTTCTGAATTTGAATTAATTCCGCATGCAAAAGAAGCACTTTTAGGGATGTTTCAAAAGGGCGTAATTTATCGCTCGGTCGGTTTTTGCGCCTTTAAGTTAATTGAGGCTGATAATCTTCAAGTTTCATTGTTTAACACGGAAGAAACAATTAAAAAACAAGCTTTGTCGATTTCTTTAGATAAACTTGAAGAAAAATTCGGAAAAGACAGTATTAAATTCGGAATCTCTAAATAAATTTATCAATAATTATACTTTGTCCGATTTTTTATTGATTATTGAGTTTTTTGCGCTAAGCCATATCAATCCGTTTTTTTTCACGGATTAATTTATCATAAACCCATTCGGGAACAAAATTTTTACCCATTAAGATTGTCCCATGGTTTAATGAGGGCGCATGAAAATCTGAACCACCCGTAACAATAAGCCCGTATTGTTCAGCTAAAGTTGAAAAATGTTCAACAGCAGCAGGGGAATGTTTCCTATGGTATGCTTCAATTCCTCTTAAGCCATAGTTTACAAGTTCTTTTGTGAGGTCATCTGCTATATCAACGTCAATCGGATGTGCAAAAACAGGAACTCCGCCTGCTTCAAAAATTATTTCAACGGCATCATGAGGCGTTACTGTGTTTCTTTCAACATAAACTTCTGAATTATTGTTGATAAACTTTGCATAAGCTTCCATAACATTAGCACTGCCGCCGCACGCTGTTATTGCGCGTGCAATATGCGGGCGGCCGATTGAGCCTTGTGGTGCTACAAGTTTTTGAACATCTTGAAATTTGATTTTGATTCCTGCTTTTTTTGCCAGAAGTTCAATGATTTTATGGGTTTGTTCAACCCTTGCTTTTTGTTGAAATTCAAGCATGTTGATAAAATCTTTGTCATTTTTATTCATGAAATATCCTAAGATATGAACTTCATAACCCTTATAAATTGTATTTATTTCAACACCCGGAACGATTTCAAGATTTAATTTTTTTTCTTTGATATAATCATTTGCAATTTTGTGAGATAAAACATTATCATGATCAGTTAGTGCGATTATATCAAGCTTGGATTCTATCGCAGTATTGACAATTTGTATGGGGGAGAGTATTCCGTCTGAATAGGTTGTGTGGATATGTAGGTCGATTTTTTTCTTTTTCATTGTTTTATCTCCCCAACTTCGTCCTGATTTTGTTGCTCAGGATTAATTTCATAATTAATCCTTTTGATTTCTTTTGCCATGTTGTTATCAAACACAACTTCGCAGGCATTTAAAACATGAGGATAAGATGTTTCGACATCAAACCTTTCATTAACAGAGGTTAATAATCTTTTTAATGAAGAACAATACTCCATCCCGATTATTCCGTTTTTACTTGCGCAAGAGCCTGCATCTGTGATGTATGCACATTTTTCATTTAATATTGTTTCGTCTGCTGTTTGAATATGTGTATGTGTTCCAAAAAAGGCGCTAATGTTATAGTTTTCAAGTGCATATCTTGCAAAACATTGTTTTTCGGCACTCGCTTCTGCGTGGAAATCGATTATTATTATTTTATCGTCTATTATTTCATTGTTTTGTTTTAATTTTTCTTTTATTTCAACAATTGCATTATCTAAAGAATTAAAAGGACAATCAATCGGGGGCATGAAAGTTCTGCCTAAGAAATTTAAGACAATTACTTTATCAAAAATTCTGTAACCAACACCTTGAACGCTTTTGTGGTAATTATTCGGGCGGATTAATACGGGGGATTCTTCAATATAGCTTAAAATATCTTTTTTATCCCAGATATGATTGCCCGATGTCATGCAATTTATTCCGCAATCGATAAGCTCATCATGGTTTTTTTTGGTTAAACCAAAGCCATGGCTTGCGTTTTCAATATTTGCAATGATAAAATCATAATCAGCTTTTTTGTTGTTATCAACAAGAAAGTTTTTAACAATCTGTCTGCCGGGTCGTCCTACAATGTCGCCGATAAAAAGAATTTTGAAGATATTTGACATTTTACCTTATTGCTATTTTGCAATTTCGGTAACGCGAGCTTCTCTTACTACTGTTACACGAATTTGTCCGGGGTACTCCAGTTCATCTTCTATGCGTTTAGCAATATCTCGAGCCAGTTTTGCACTTGCAATGTCGTCAAACGCATTAGGTTGAACAATAACCCTAACCTCTCGACCAGCCGACACAGCAAAGGACTGCTTAATACCCTCGTACCGGTTTGCCATTTTCTTCAATTTTGCGTGCGTCACCAAACGACATTATA
>CAPYQR010000093.1:3668-6483 GCA_948742005.1 uncultured bacterium | reverse complement strand
AAACAATAGTGCTTTATTTGTAAAAGCAAATTCACCCGGGTTTTGCGTTTCTTCTTTGCCGTCATCATCATTATCTGTCCAATAATCACCTTTAGCCATTTTAATTATCTCTTCACCCTCTGCAAGTTCAAACATTTCAGGGTGAAAACCGCGTTGTTTAATATACAAGAAAACACATAATACGCAAACTCCGGCAAAAATCATCCATGCTATTAAATTAACCATTTCAACTCCTTATAAATAATTATTATTTTATGATAGTAAAAAAAATTATTTATTCAAGAGTTTATAAAATTATATGAATTAAACCTTATACCATTCGGAAACATCGTATTTTGTAACATGCCAGGGTTCTTTGACTTTCCCGTAACCGCAATATTTACAAAGTTCCTTTGGCGTTGAAAAATATTGTTTAATTTCTTCAATAGAGGATATTTTGTACAAATCAAGATAATCATCTTTAGATACAGGAAGCGCATAATCTTTAAAGTAATTGTTGAAAAATCTGATATTGCTTAAAATTGCGCAAGGAGAAATTAAACCGTTGTCAAGTTGAGGGCATTTATACCTTGAAGCTTTATATTGGACAATATCGCCTTTTTTTGTCAATTGAGATAAAATAAAGTTTCTTGCAGCGGGAGTGATTTTTAAAGAAACTTTATATTTATCAGCAAGATTATAGCACTTTTCAACATCAACTTTTGTTTTTTTACTGTTTTCATAGTTTCTGACATCAATTATAAAATTATTGTCCCTACATGATTTCCAAAAACTTACAGGCATATTTTCAAGTAAAATCCCGTTTGAAATAATTTTCTTTTCGGAATTCGGAAAATATTTAGCAGAAATATTCAAAAGTTTTTCAATATTTTTATGCAATAAAGGCTCGCCGCCCAATAATTTCAATGTTTTCAATTTTCCTTTAGTAACTTTATGCAATTGCTTTATATCACGCTCAAAAATTTCTTCAGGCATTTCAAATTCAGGTGCTAATGGTGAAAAATGACAACAGGATGCACAATTAAGATTACAATGATAGCAAATAGGAATTTTAATCGTTTGAAGCTCATTCCCCTTAACTAAAACCATTCTTTCTTCATTATCTGCAAAATCTTTATGATTTTTACAAGCGCAACATGAAACTGCACTTAAACTTATAAAATATTTTAAAAAATCACGTCTTTGCATAAACAATTTCCTAAATTAAACATCATACCACTCAGACAATTCTCTTTTTGACAATTTCCAAACAGCAGATTCTCCACCATAATTACAATAACTGCAAAAATTTTTATTTCTTATAAGATAATCCTTTATTTCATAAAATGAAGATATTTTATGAATATCCAAATAATCTGACTCAATTAGCTTAATAGCATAATCTTTAAAATAATTGTTGAAAAATCTAATGTTACTCATAACACAGCAAGGATACAAAATTCCATTATCAAGCTGCGCACAAATCATACCAATTACGCAATTTTTATAATTGTTTTCACTTCCGGGTTTTGGAATTTTTGTAAAATTTGTCTTAAGAAACCTGTTTTTAACAACAATTCTTGATGAAATTTCTACATTATATTTTGCACGATATTCCTCAATTTCTTGTTTTGTTGGACAATTTTTCACATTTTTATATGCCGAACATTTTATTGTAATATTACATTCCCTGCAAGCCTCCCAAAAAGTTTCAGGCATTGTTTTCAATAGAATGCCGTTTGTGATTATCCTTTTTTTGGTTTCGGGAAAATATTTCGCTGCGATTTTGATTAGTTTTTCTATATCTTTATGCAATAACGGCTCACCGCCAATTAATACAAGTTCTCTTAAGCTTTTATTTGTTAATTCACTAAGTCTTTTAACATCTTTTTCAAATTGCTCAATGCTAATATATTCAGGCTTTTCAACTAACGGGCAATAATGGTTGCAATAGGCGCAATTGAGATTACAATGGTAACAAATCGGAATTCCGACATGATCCATCAGCCATTTTTGTTTGTCTTTTGCTCTGGATGCAATTTTCTTTTGTTTATTTTTCCTGCTGATATCAGCAACGCTGGAACAGCCACAGCCCATGCAAGTACTCATTGCAAGCATGTATTTTAAAAAGTCACGTCTTTCCATTGAAACTTCCTAAAATCTATCTTATAAAATAATAACACATTAAAAGCCGAAAATACAAGAAAATATGGAATAATTTGACAACATATAAGCAGTAATTTAAAATTAAATTAATGCAATGGAACTTGTTTTAAATGTATAGAAGAGAATTTTTAAAATATTTATTATCAATTAGCGCTTGCAGCTGCTGCGGATGCAAAGTTACACATCTTGATTCAGATATCGAAAGAAAAATAAATGAATCACATTCAATTAGCAAAGTTAAAAATTTAGAAACATTTGAAATAAAAATCCCGATTTGTTACCATTGCAATCTAAATTGTGCTTATTGTTCACATTTTTCACCCTTAGCTCCTAAATACGAAGTTCCTATTGAGGTTTTTGAGCGTGATATTAAACAGCTTAAAAAAATTTCAAACAATAAAATAAAAAGAATATCTCTTTTGGGCGGCGAGCCGCTATTGCACAAAGATATTGAAAAATTAATCGTGATTTTAAATAAATATTTTCCAAAAACTACAAAAAGAATCACAACAAACGCAACATTATTTCCTAAAATGAGTGAAAGCTTCTGGCAAACCTGCAAGAAAAATAACATCATTTTTAAATACAGTCCTTATATTTTAAATAAAAATTTTAAGCAAAACGAAGAACAAATTTTAAAATTAAGTAAAAAATACGATATTGAAATTAA
>CAPYQR010000093.1:1466-3658 GCA_948742005.1 uncultured bacterium | reverse complement strand
CAGAAGATGTAGATAAATTTGAGCTTATGAATTTATCTTTAAAAACAAATGAAAATGATAAAAACAACTATAAAAACTGTGAAAAAAAATACTCTTGCCTGCTTTTAGACAATGGGAATTTATACCCTTGCGAAGTTATTGGTTCAATTCGCTTTTTCAACAATTATTTCAAAGATTACGCACTTCCTATAACTAAAAACGATTATCTTGACATTCATAAAACAAATTCAATAAAAGAAATTTACACTTTTTTTAAAACACCTGTTGATTTTTGCAAATATTGCGCTTATGGAAAAAATCCAAAAACATCAAAGTGGAAAATAAGCGAAAAAAAAGTTGACGAATGGTATAATTTAAACAAAAAGGGGCAAGCGTGAAAAGAAGAGAATTTTTAGAATATCTTGTTTTATCGGGTGCGGTTTGTTGTGTGGGATGTAATAAATTTCAAAAAAACACAGGTGTTTCTTCTGAAGTTTTGTTAGATAAAATGATTAAAAATAAAGAATTAGAAATTATTAAATTCCCAATTTGCTATCATTGCAACTTAAATTGCGCTTATTGCTGTCATTTTTCACCTATTGCCCCAAAATATGAAATGCCTGTTGAGGTTTTTGAGAATGATGTTAAGCAATTAAAAAAAATAACAAAAGGAAAAGTTAAAACTCTTTCATTAATGGGTGGAGAACCTTTACTTCATAAAAATATTCAAAATTTACTTACAATTTTAAACAAATATTTTCCCAATTCAAGAAAAAGAATCACAACAAACGGTTTGCTCTTGGAAAATATGGATAAAAAATTTTACACAGCATGTAAAGATAACAATATAGCAATTGAATGCAGTGACTATTATTTATTTAATAAAAATATAAATTCAGATGTTTTTGAAAAAATTAAAGAAAAATATGGAATTGATATTAAATTTAACAGAAAAAAAATAGACAAATTTGAGCTTGCAAGATTGAACAATAAAAAAATAAACGAAAAAAATTACTCACTCTGTGATAAAAAATACGGCTGCACGCAGCTTGATAATGGAAAAATTTATCCTTGTTCAATTGCAAGCAATATTAAAATTTTTAATGATTATTTCAAAGATTACACACTTCCTGTAAATGATAATGATTTTATTGATATTCATAGGATTGATTCCATTGATGAAATTTTTGAATATTTTAAAAAACCAAAAGAAATCTGTAAATATTGCAATTTAGGACACAACAGAAAACTTGCAAAGTGGAAAATATCAGATAAAAAGCTTGAAGAATGGTATGAAAAATAGCTATTTTTCATACACATAAATCGTATAAAACCTTTTATCATCTGTAAATTGGCGGATAAATTTTAAATTTTTATCAGCCAAAACTAAAGAATCCTTTAAGTTTTTCATCATCAATAAAGGAAACAATGAAAGGTTTTTATAATTTTCAAGCTGTGATTCTTGAATTGGCGAAATATCAACAACGCCTGTTATTTTATCAAAAGGAGAAATTATGATAAATTTTTCGCCTTTTTCCATATTCTTAAAGATTTCACTTAAATTATCATTATAGCTTTGCGGAATTTTATTTTCAGCAATAAATTCTTTTAATTCTTCTTTAACATTATTTTTATTTATTTTTTTAGTTAATTTTTCACCAAAATAAAACTTCAAGGAATTTTTGTCTTTTAAATAAAGTGCTTCATCAAAAGAAAAAGGAATTAAATCGCCTTTTGAAATTTGAGTTTTAATTTTTTGCGAAGCAAAAGGAATCAGGATTTTATCTTTATCTTTAATTTGAGCATAATTATTAATTGCTGTATTTAAATTTGAAAAAGAGAGATTTTTATAATTCAAAATGTTATTTTGAACCAAAAACAAATGCATTAAATTTAAATAAATTAAAAAACTAAATAAAGAAACGCTCAAAACCTTATTCCTAATTAAAGATAGACCAAAAGCAAGGGTAGAGATAATAACAGGGTATAAGACAAGCAAATATTTAGTTTGAAAAAATATAGCATCAGCACTGGATAATAAAATTATATAAATAAGCGCAAATAAAGAAGGGAGCGCAAAAAGCATTAATCTTAAATTTTTCGATAATAATCCTTTGAAAAATCCAAAAATTGAAAGAAAAACAGGAATTGCGCACAAAACAAAATATTTTAAATTGAAAATATTATCAAAAAAATCACGATATTCGTTGTTT
>CAPYQR010000093.1:0-1456 GCA_948742005.1 uncultured bacterium | reverse complement strand
ATATAAATATTAAAAGAAAAAGCTTGTTTTGCATAATTCACAATATTATTTGATAAAATTATATGATTTTGAGTTTCAAAAATTATTGCAGGAACGCTCAATAAAAAAATTAAAATATAAGTTAAGAAAAACTCTTTAATATTTCTTTTTTTAATTAAAACATAACTAAACCCGACCAGCGCAAAAAATACGGCAAGAATCGAAGCAATTGTATTGGTGTAAATTAAAAGCGTGTGGACGATTACAAATAAAATTACATATTTTTTTTCAAATTTTTCTACCATTTTGACAAACAAAAAACTCAAAAGTAAAGATAAACTTAAAGACAAACAATAAAAACTTGCTTCCACAGAATAATAAATACAAAAAGTATTTAAAGCAAGAAAAATTGAAGCAAAATAGCCCGCTGTTCTGTTAAACAAATTTTTTATCGAATAATAAGCAATAGGAATCAAAGGCAAAGACAAAACAAGACTTAAAATATGCGCGGATTTAGATGAGCATCCGAAAATCTTAACCCAAAAATGTAGAATAATATAATAAAAAGGTAAATGAATATCTTGAGTAATTGAGAGTTTAATTGTTTGAAAAAGGGAATTTTGATTTGCAAAATAAATAGAATATAATTCATCTAAATTAAAATCGCCATAATTATTTACAGCAATCATCCTAAGCGCGAAAGCGATAAAAGTTATTAACAAAATGGAGCGGATTTCAACCAAGTTTTCAATAAAATATTTTTTAATTTTTACAAAATCAATATTCATTTTTCCTTTAATTCCTCCATTTTCTTATATAACTATTTTTTCACAAACATATAAATTGAATAGCCCTCGGGCGAAATATATGTTTTTTCAAGTTTTAAATTTTTATTCAAAATCAAATAAGTATCCCTCAACCCTTTTGAAATTATCAATTCAACAAGATTTAAATTTTTGTAATAATTTTTTAGATTTTTTTCCTCGGGCGATTTTACAAGCGCCGAGTAAAAAACAAAGTAGAACAATCTCTCTTGAGGCTTCATTTTATCTAAATATTGAGATTTTAAATTATTTTCATAAGATTTTTGTACAATATCATTAACAGAATCATATTCCAGATATTTTCTGATATTATCACGATTTAATTTTTCGCAATCATCACCAAAATAAAACTTTAAAGATTTTTTATCTTTCAAAACGACCGCTTCATCAATTTTAAAAGGAATAAATTTTCCTGATTTAATATAATACAGAAGTTTTTCTCCTCCCATTGGAATTAATAATAAATCATCATTTTTAATTCCCATTTCTTGATGAAATGCCCAAGAAAGACTTTGAAGTTCGGGTGTATTCATATTAAAAATTGTTTTTTCCTGGAAAAAAAGTCCTGTAATATTAAGATAAATTATTAAACAAAACAACACAAAAGATGTAATTTTATTTTTAAAGGAAGTCAATCCAAAACAAAAAGAAAC
>CAPYQR010000092.1:4220-6511 GCA_948742005.1 uncultured bacterium | reverse complement strand
ACCCCGAAAAACCCGCCCGAAGAAAACGCTATCATTGATTTAATTATGTTATAACCTGCGCCTAAAGCATCAGAAAAAGGATTCCACCAGACTTTTATACGCTGTAATTGATAATCACGAATTGTTGCAGCAACACCCAAAGCGCCTATACCAAATAAAGCGCTTATTATTTTTGATGAACCGCCCGCAACATAATACATTCCGATTGAAGTTACCAAAAGCAGGATTATCATTGAAAGATTAGGTTGTTTGTAAATCAACAAAAGCATTATCCCAAACATTATATAAAAAGGATATTTTTTAGAATCAAAAATAATACAATCCTTTGAAAACAAAGTTGCAAAATACAAAACAAGCGCAGGCTTTGCAAATTCCGAAGGCTGAAATTGCAAAGGCCCTATAACAAGCCAGCGTTTTGCTTCATTGACCGTAACACCAAGAGGGGAAAACTGGACAAGGCAAAGCATCGCAACGACAATAAAAGCAATAATTCCTGCGAAATTTTTAAGTTTTTTATAATCAAATCTTGAAAAAAAGCAAGCGCCGACAACCCCGGCAAAAAACCAGATTGATTGTTTCAAAGTAAAGCTGAAAGGATTATCCCCCGCACCGATTGCTTTTGGAGCAGAAGCGGAAAAAACCGCCATTAATCCGAAAACAACAATAAACAAAACAACCACAATCAAAATGTTGTCAGGGGGCGTTTGAATATATGTTGAATTTGTACGAGGAGTGTTATTTCTGTTATTTTTTTGATAATACATATTTCCTAAATGCATCTCCTCTTTTTTCGTAGCTTTCAAACATATCAAAACTGGCGCATGCGGGAGATAACAAAACCACATTCGGCTTATCCAAACTTGCAATATCAATCGCTTCTTCAAGAGTTTTTGAATTAACAATGTTTAAATAGCCGATGCGCGATAATTCTTCTCTGAATCTTTGAGTAGCTTCGCCAATTAAAACAACTTTTGAAACATTTTTCTTAATTGACTCTATAAAATCAGCCAAAGATGTTTTTTTATCCCGTCCGCCTGCAATTAAAACAACTTTTTTACCGGGGAACGAATTAATTGCAACAATTGATGCTTCAGGGTTTGTTGCTTTAGAATCGTTATAATAATCTGTTCCTTGAATTGAGCGGATAAATTCCAAACGGTGTTCAATCGCGCGAAATTCTTTCAGTGCGGTTCTGATTGTTTCAATTTCCACATCCGATAATATTGCACAAAGAATTGCACACATAGCATTTTGAATATTGTGAAGCCCGACAATTTGAAGCTCGTTAATATTAATTATTTCCTCGTTATTAAAAATAATTTTATTATTATCAAGATAAATCAAATATTCCCTATTGACCTGTTTGTCATCAAGCGGTTTTTTGGATAACGAAAAATAATAAACCTTTGCATTGATTTCACTTCCAAGTTTTTTTGTCAATTCATCATCATAATTTAAAATTGCACAAGAATTTTCATCCATGTTGCGAAACATCATTGCTTTTGCTTCAAAATAATTATCTAAAGTTTTGTGCCATAATATATGGTCAGGCGTTAAATTACAAAACACACCAATTTTAGGCGCAAAACTTTTTGAATAATAAAGCTGGTATGAACTTGCTTCAATAACATAAAAATCAACGCTTTTATCTAAATATTCCATCGGGCTTATACCGATATTTCCGCAATAGGGAGCATTGTATTTTTTTGATAAAATAAATGATGTTAAAGCAGTTGTTGTTGTTTTTCCGTTTGTTCCCGTTATTGCAATCATTTTATTTCTATCAAAAAACGAACAAAATTCAACATCGGAAAAATAACTTATATTCCTTTGTTTTAATTTTTCTAAAATTTCAGCCTCAGGAGGAACAGAGGGGCTTAAAATTGCGAAATTAACATTGTCAATAAAATCATCACTGTGTGTCCCAAATTCAATTTTAATTCCTTTTGAAGTTAATTCGTCAACAAGGGGTTGGTTCTTTGGTGCAAATTCATTTTTCTCCGTTATAAAAACATCAAAACCTTTGTTGTGCAAATATTTTGCCGCCGCAATCCCTGTTGTTGAAAATCCAACAATAAGAACTTTTTTGCTTTCCATATTATAAATATCAAAATCTTCAATTTTACCGAGCATTTTTACCCTATCCTATAATAACAATTATAATAAACCAAAACCGTTAATAAACAAAAAATAAAAGTTACAAACGAAAAAACAAAAACAATTTTATTCTCGCTCCAGCCCGAAAGTTCGAAATGATGATGAATCGGGCTCATTTTAAAAACTCTTTTTCC
>CAPYQR010000092.1:0-4210 GCA_948742005.1 uncultured bacterium | reverse complement strand
CTGTTAATTTAAAACTTGTAACTTGAATCATAACCGACAAAGTTTCACAAATAAAAATAATTGAAATCGGAATCAGCCACAATTCAAATTTTCCCATAATTGCTATCGTTGCCAATAATCCGCCTAAGGCAAGAGAACCTGTATCTCCCATAAAAATTTTTGCAGGTTTTTTGTTAAAATGTAAAAAACCAAGACATGCAAAACTTGCAGAAATTGAAATAATTGCTAAGTCGATATTATTGTTGAAAAAACAAATAATTGCACATGCTAAAAACGCAATAAATGAGCTTGACGATGCTAATCCGTCTAATCCGTCAGTCAAATTAAGAGCGTTTGATGCTCCGACCATCATAAAAACAACAAACAGCGGGTAAAAAATCCCTAAGTCAAATTTTAAATTCAAAAAAGAAACTTCTGTTTGGTTTGAAAAAATAATATAAAAAGCAGGAAGCATTGCAACCGCAATTTGAAGCAATAATTTTGCCCTTGCGGAAAGACCAAGGTTTTGATGGGCTTTAATTTTTTTGATATCGTCTTCAAACCCTGTAAAAGTATAAAAAATCAAAGTCATCAGAACAATCATTGCTCTTGTTGTAACCTCTTGAGCCATAAAAAGCGCAATCAAAGACCCGATTAAAATTGAAATAACGATAAAAACTCCGCCTGTTGTAGGAGTTTTTTCTTTATAAGCATGCATTGAGGCAACTTCTTCTCTTATGTATTGCGAATAAGCCTTTTTTTTCATAAAATCAATATAAGGAATTGCAAAAAGCAGACATAAAATTAAAGTTATTAATCCTGCCACACTAATCATTATCATAATTCTTCACCATTTCAATTATCTTTTCAAATTTCATCGCACGCGATGCTTTTAATAAAATTGTTATCTTTTGCGCTTTGTTTTCTTTAAAATTTTCAACAATATATTTCGCGCATTGTTCGTTGTTTTCAAATTGAATATTATCTAAAGTTGAGTTTCTTGCGATATGTTTTGCTAAATTTCCAACAGTCAAAAGTTTAATATCCTTGCAATCAGCGCATTGCGCATTTTCAATTTTTCCAGAACAGCATAATTTTGATAAAAATTCCCCGATTTGCTTGTGATACATAATTTCATCTTTTCCAAGCTCACCCATATCTCCCAAAACAAGCACAATAGGTTTTTTATAAACAGATAAAAATGTTTTTAAAACTGCATTCATAGATTCAGGATTAGCATTATAGCTGTCGTTTATAAATTCTAAATTATCAATTGTTGTCTTTTCCCAACGTTTTTCAATCGGCTTATATTTAAGCAGACCTTTTTTAATATTTTCAATTTCTATGCCTGATTTTAAAGCTGCTTCAATAACCAGTTGTGCATTTGAAATATTATATTCTCCCGTCTGGGTAATTGTAAAATTATTGTTTTTATAATCAAATTTTGTATAATCAAGCGCGATTTCAATATCTTTAACATCTTTGAGCGAAACGAATATTTTCTCACCCTCGTAATTTAAATTTTCTTTAATCTGAGGACAATCAACACCAATAAAAACGCCGTCTTTTTTTAGGTTTTTAACAATTTCACACTTTGCAAGCGCTATATTTTTCAATGTTCCCAAACGTTCAAGGTGCGCTGAACCAATATTTGAAATAATTCCGATATCAGGGTTTGAATAGTTGGATAAAAGTTCAATTTCACCCAGATTTCTCATACCCATTTCAACTATTAAAACCTCCGTATCATTTGGCATTGAAAACATTGTTTCGCAAAGCCCTATTTCATTGTTATGGTTTAAATATGTTTTATGGGTTTTGAATTGAGTTTGAAAAACGCTATAAAGCATTTCTTTTGTTGTTGTTTTTCCGCAAGAGCCTGTAACGGCAATTACTTTCGGGTTAATTTTATTTCTTATATATTTTGCTAAATTCAAATAAGCAACAAGCGAATTTTTGACATAAATTATAAATTGCGCATTTTTATTAACCTTGAATTTATCCTGGGTAAAATATCCTATTGCGCCAAGTTCTAAAGCTTTATCTATAAAATTATGACCGTCAAAATTTTCACCTCTCAATGGAAGATACATGTTTCCTTTTTCAAGTTTTCTTGTGTCGGTTAAAATATCAAAAAGTTGTTTTTCGTCAAATTTGCTATTCTTATATAAAATCTCGCAATCAAGACAGGCTGTTATTTCTTTTAAACTAAATTGCAAAGTTTTCTCCTGAAAATTAGTATTTATTTTTTCATAAATTAATTTTATCTTGAAAAAAACGTTTCAACAAGTTAAGTTTTTTAAAAACTCTGTCTTTATTATTTTTCTGTTTTCTTGTAAAATTTTTATATAAGGATTTATTTTAAAAGGATAGAAAAATGACAAAATACGACTGTGCTTTATCGCTTGAAGAATTAGAAAAAAGAACCTCAAAAGATTATCTTGCAACCAAAAAAATGCTTGATGTTGATTCAATTGAATTTAAAAATTTAAAAGATGTTGACAAAAAAGCGCTTTCGTTTCTTGTTAAAGCAGGAAGAATTATTGAAAAAATCAACATGGAGCTTGATTCTCATCACAATTTAGAATTTAAAAAATATCTTGAATCCGAAGCTAAAAAAGGCTCAAAAAAAGCAAAGCTGACAAAAATCCTGTTTGATGCACAAAAAGGAATCTTTGCACTTGATTGCGAATCAAATTTAGTTACACTTGCAAGCTTTAACAAAAAACCATTAGAAAAAAAACAAGGCAGAGGCTTTTACCCGGATGACCTTGAAAAAGAAGAGTTTCACCAAATTTTAATCAATATGTTAAAAGATAAAAAAATCGATGAAGTAAGAAAAATCCTAAATCAAAGAAGCACGGTAGAACGTGACGGAAAAAATCTAAAAGCAACAGATTACGTAGATAAATTCAACAAAGACTTTAAAGAAATTGCAAAACTTCTTCTAAAAGCAAGCTGTTTATCAACAAATCTTGATTTTAACGAATATTTAAGACTACAGGCAGATGCCTTTTTAAAAGCTGACCCGATGCTTGATGCTTTGGCTGATAAAAAATGGGCATCTTTACAAGACACACCTTTAGAATTTACAATTACAAGGGAAAACTACTGCGATGAAATGACCGAAACCGTTATCGAAAACGAAGAATTAAATAAACTCTTAAAAAAACACAAAATTGAAGTTATCTCAAAAGATTATTTAGGCGCAAGGGTTGGAATTATAAACAAAGAAGGAACGGAATATATTCTAAAAGTTAAAGATTATCTTCCTTTGATGGCGGAAAAAATGCCTTATAAATCAAAATACAAACAGGTTATTTCAAAAAACAGCGAAATCCAACAAACCATGGTTGATGTTGATTTAATTGATGTTGCAGGAGATGTCGGCGCATTTCGTGCAGGGATAACTTTAGCTGAAAATCTGCCAAATAATGATAAACTCTCTCTTTCAATCGGCGGAGGAAGAAGAAATGTTTACCACAGACAAATTCGTTTTATTACAAGCGAAGATGACAAGAAAAAACTTCAAGAAAGACTTGATAATATTTTAGAAAAAGAATTCCATAAATTTTACGATGATAAAATGGACCACCCTTTCACAATCGGACATGAAAACGGTCATTCATTAGGTCCTAAAGAAGGCTGCGAAGCATTAGGGAAATATAAATCAATAATTGAAGAAAACAAAGCTGATATGGTTTCTTTATCAATGCTTGATTTATTAACGGAAAAAGGATTGTATTCGCAAGAAGAAAAAGAAAAAATAATCGTAACTTATGCAACAGATAACATGCTAAAGTCAAAACCAAATTTATCGCAAGCACACAGAGTCAGAAGTGTAATGCAGAATTATTATTTTATTAAAAATAAAGCAATAAAAATCTCAAAAGACGGCATTTTATCAATCAATATTGATAAAATGACAAAAACAGCTTATAAAATGCTTAAAGAAATAATAAATGTACAAATGTCGGGGGATTTTAAAAAGGGTGAAAAATATGTCCTTGATAATTTTGTTTGGACAAATGAAATGGAAGCTATGAGCCAAAAGCTTAAAAAAATCTCTAAAAGACTAAACGGAACAACAGTACAAACTTTGGCAGATAAGTTATTTGAAGAAAAAGAATAAAATTAAATTATGAAAATCATAAAACAAATATTTAAAATTTTTCTGTTAATATTTTTCAATCTGAGTTTGCTCTTAGGCTTTGTTGTGATTAGCGATTAT
>CAPYQR010000091.1 GCA_948742005.1 uncultured bacterium | reverse complement strand
TTCGACAGGTTTTTTAAGAAGCTCGGAAGAATTTGTCAGAGTTTCAGCTGTTGAATCGGGAAGATTTGTTAAAGCTTTATTGTTAAATTGGATATTTTTTCCTTTAGAAAAATATACAAAAGCCGCAGCCAGAGCTGCAACGCCTGTTGCTGCCGCAAGAGAATAAACTAATTTTTTCTTGTTGATTTTTAATTTTTGTTTCGGATTATTCTGACTATTTTGTTTATTATCCCGTATGTTTGCTTGGGTGTTTGGATTGGGAGAATTTTGTGTTTTTATTTTTTGCTGCAATAAATTTGAAAACATATTTTGATTAATTGACATAAACTTTACCATTTGCTGTTGACAATAATACAAAACAGCTGAAAATAAAAAATTGCGTCAAGCTTCCCCAAGCCAGAGCAAAACTTCTCTTAAAGCTTTTGAACGATGCGAAACCTGTGCTTTTTCCTCATCTTTTAATTGTGCCATGGAACATTGCTTTTCATCGCTAAAAAATATAGGGTCGTATCCAAAACCGTTTGTGCCTTTTTGTTCTTTTAAAATATAGCCTGTACAATATTGCTCTGTTTGAAATAAAATTTCGCCATTTTTATCTACCACAACCATTGCACAGGTAAAATGTGCTTTTCTGTCGTTTAAATTTTCAACATTTTTCAATTTTTCCAAAACTTTATCAATTCTCTTTTGCGGTGTCGATTCATATCTTGCACTTCTAATTCCGGGGTCGCCGTTTAAATAGTCAATACAAAGCCCTGAATCATCCGCAAGAAAAAACTTGGGTTCGTTTGATTTGTTTGGCGTTTTTAATTTTTGGCTTAATTTTGCAGCACAAAGTGCTTTGCAATAAGCGTTTTCCAAAAACGTTTTCCCGTCCTCCAAAGGGTCGAATTCGCCCTCAGGCATTACAAATTCGATATTATAATCTTTTGCGATTAAATTAATTTCATCAACTTTGTGCTGATTTCCCGTTGCAAGAATAATTTTTAACATTTTTCCTAACTTTTAAACTATTTTCCCCATCTTCTCTGTCTTTTTAAAAATTCAATAATTGCGCTCTTAAGGGCTTCTTTATCAAATTCAGGCCAGAAAATATCCGTGATATAAGTTTCACTGTATGCAATCTGCCACAAAAGATAATTACTGATTCTCATTTCGCCTGACGTTCTGATTAACAAATCAGGATCAGGTAAATTGCTTGTATAAAGATATTTTGAAATAAGCTTTTCGTCAATCTCTTCAGGTTTTATATTTTCTTTTACAATATTTTTAACCGCATTAACAATCTCGTCCCTTGCGCCGTAATTAATTGCAACAGTCAAAACAACACCTGTATTTTCTTTTGTTTTTTCACGAGAAAATTCAATAATTTCGCACAATTGCGGATTTAGCGCAGATAAATCTCCGATAAAATTCATTTTTACATTATTTTGATTCAATTCATCAAGTTCATTTTTTAAAGTTACTGCAAGCAAATCCATTAAAAAATCAACTTCTTCTTTTTTTCTGTTCCAATTTTCAGTAGAAAAAGCATATAAGGTTAAGTATTTGATACCAAGATCATCACAAGCTTTTGTTGTTTTTTTTAAAGCATCAACACCTTTTTTATGTCCGACCATTGACGGAAGCAGGTGTTTTTTTGCCCAGCGTCTGTTTCCATCCATTATTATTGCAATGTGCGATAAATTTGTTTGTTTTATTTTTTCTATAATTTCTTTTTCACAAACTTGCGTATTTTGCTCTTCTTTAATTGTTTGTACAGCTAATTCCATAATTTAATTCCATTTTTATTTAAATCACATTCCGAGTTTTTTAAGTTCTTGCTCAAAAGGCGAAATTTTAGCTAATTTTTTAATAACTTCTGTTGTTTTTTCAATTGCATAATCGATTTCTTCTTCCGTGGTAAATCTTGACAGCGAAAAGCGAACAGAACCATGAAGCGAAGTAAAGGGAACATTTTGCGCCCTTAAAACATGAGAAGGGTCAAGGCTTCCTGATGTGCAGGCACTTCCTGAAGAAGCATAAATTCCCAAATCATTCAGATACAATAAAATTAATTCGCCCTCGATATATTCAAACCCGATATTCGTAGTATTAACAACTCTTTTTTCACTTTTTGAATTCAAAACCGCATTTGCAAGATTGTTTAAAATACCGTTTTCAAGTTTGTCACGCAGTCTTTTGACCTCATTATCTTCAAAAGGCAAATTTTCAAGGGCAAGCTCTGCCGCTTTTCCAAGAGCAACAATAAATGCTGTATTATAAGTTCCCGCACGGAGCATATTTTCCTGATGTCCGCCATGTATTAACGGCTCAAAAAGATTGCCTTTTTTACAATACATTGCACCGACACCTTTAGGCGCATGGAATTTGTGACCTGAAATTGAATAAAAATCAATATCTGAATCATCCAGATTAATTTTAATTTTTCCAGCAGCCTGAACGCCGTCTACAAAGACTTTTGTTTCTTTGTTTATTTTTTTGACCTCACGCGCAACATCATAAACAGGATAAACAGCGCCTGTTTCATTATTTGCATGCATAACAGAAACCAAAACGGTTTCAGGAGTTATTTTAGATAATAATTCATCAACGTTCAATTCACCCTTTTCATTAACGCCAACATAATCTGTTTTAAAGCCTTTTTTTTCTAAAAACTCATAAGGCGCTAAAACGCAAGGATGCTCAACTTTTGTTGTGATTATATGTTTTTTTTCATTTGATGCATATTTTTCAACAACGCCTTTAATGATAGTATTTGCGCTTTCGGTTGCACAGGATGTAAAAGTTATCTGTTTTAAATTACCAACCCCCAGAAGCTCTCCAACTTGCGCACGCGCATGCTCAATTGCGTTTGCACTGATTTTAGCACTATCATACATGCTTGATGGGTTTGCATAATTTTCTTTTAAAAAAGGAAGCATGCTCTCAAGCACCAAGGGGTCTATTTTTGTTGTAGCATTATTATCCAGATATATATTTTTCATTTTATTTTCCTATTGTTCGTCAATTACAACAATATTTTCATCAACAAGTTCTCTCAACTTAAATTCAACAAAATTTTTAAGAGTCCGTTTTGCATTAACACAACCCGAACATTGACCTTTTAATTTTACAAAAACATTATTGTTCTCAACATTTATAAGCTCAATATCACCCGAGTCTTTTCTTAATTCGGGCGCGATTATATCGTTTATTATTCCGTTAATTTTAATAATTCGTTGAATTGGCGTTAAAACTTGATTTTCATCATCATTTTTTGAATATTTTTTAATAATATTCAAAACAGCCTCGCGGCATCTTCCGCAAGCAAGACCTGCAGAGGTCAATTTTGAAACATCATCAAGAGTTTTTGCTCCGTTATTAACAGCATCAATAATTTCTCTTTCACTTACCGAAAAACAATGACAGATTATATTAGCCCCGTCTTGAACTTCATCTTCAAGTTCAGAATAATCTTCATCATCTTCAAAATATTTTTTTAAAGCATCTTCCAACGCTTCGCGCCCCATAACGGAACAATGCATTTTCTCTGGCGGCAGACCATCAAGCGCATCTGCTATTTGTTTGTTTGTAATTTTTTTAGCTTCTTCGAGCGTTTTTCCAATTAACATTTCGGTTAAAATACTGCTTGCAGCAACCGCCGAACCGCAGCCGAAAGTCTGAAATTTTGCATCAGTTATTATATTATTGTCTATTTTTAAATATAACTTTAATTTATCTCCGCAAGATAATGCTCCTGCTTCGCCAATTGCATCAGCGTTTTCAATCGAGCCTACATTTCTCGGATTTTTGAAATGGTCTTTAACTTTGTCTGAATATTCCCACATTTTTGTTATCCTATTAATTTTTTATATCATGCACTAATTCTTGATTTTATTATTTAATGTACACTTTTTATTATATCACCTAAAAATCGTACTTGTATATGGCAAAAAATTAAAATTTTAAGTGCATAATATAATTATGGAAAATTCAAATTATAATTCATTAACCGATAAGTTAATTCAAAATGGAATTATAAATTCACAAACTGAAAACGAGAACAATTTCTTTAAAAACATGAATTCTGAAATTGTTCCAAATCAATATGCAAATTTCGAAAATGATTTTGAAACACAAAAAAGTGAAAATCTTCCAAAAACAAATAATTCAAAAACCAAAAAAAGAATAAATGAATATGACCTCAATTTAATCAAAAATATTCAAACAAAAAACCAATCAAACACGCAAACGCCATTTGAAACAATAAAAAGATTTATTGATTTTAAAAAAACAAAACTAAACAACAAAAACGCGTCTTTTTTAGAATTATTTTTATATAAATTTTTTCCAAAAATCTACAAAGCAAAATTAATCAAAAAAGCAGTGAATAAAATGCTTGAACTTAATCTTGATGCTAAAGTTCTTCTTGATAAAACAATTCCTTATGGCGAGCGAGAAGAAAGATATCAGGATTTAATAAAATATTTAAATTGCGCAAATGAACTGCAGACAAAATTAAAACAGAATTTCAATTAATTAAAACAAAAACTAAACTGTTTCGTCAAGATATTTGCCTTGATTTGCTTCTAACATTTTTCTTAAGTTTCTTCTGCTTGAATGCATGTTTTTGTTTGAAAGCGCTTGTTCATAAAGCATGTTTAATTTTGAAGTGATAAAAAGTTCAGAATTATCGCTGCATGTACGTTTCGTATAAAGATTAATATTATTATTTGCTATGTTGTAATTTATTCCGTTGATTCCGGACATTTTATTCACCTTTGCCTTTTTAGCGCATTTTTCATTATACAAAAAGAAGCTGAATTGTCAATATTGATAAAATTTTATGGTATTTTTACAAAACTTAACAAAAATTCCAAACATTTTCACCGACAAAATCAAACCCGCCCTGCTCGTTTCTTTCATAAACAGCACTTGCTTCTTTATAATTTTCACGGAAACTATTTCCTATTGTTTTAATATCATAATAAATTTTAGAAACCTTACGATTTTCATCAAAAATAAAAATCGAATCTTTTGCCTTATCTGTTTTTCTATATGCTATTATTTTTGCTCGTTTTAAATTTCCTGATTTATCGTATAAATACTTAATTTTATAAGGAGAAAAAGCATCATGTCCTGTTTCGATATATGAAAATTTATCATCCAAAATTAAAGCATCGGTATAACCATGGTCATCATCAAGATTGTAATTTCTAAATTCATATACTACGCTTTCGGGATTATAATTTTGGCAATAGATAAAAGCTGTCTGTTTTTCATAATCTTCTTTTGGCAGCCTGCCGTTTGGATAGCCTTGATAATGCCAGTCGTTATCATAAGGAATGCCTTTATAACGCTGCTCAATTTGAATTGTTGAAAAATTATGCATACAAAAATATTTAACACCCTGCGGGCTTACAAAATAGCCATTGTTCTTACCTTTATTTTCTTTTAATAATTTTTTAACAAAATTATGATATTTAAAAATTTCATCTTCAAATTCAGAGCTAATTGATTTTTCAACTTCACAAGCCAATGTTTCAATTTGAGATTTTTGATTTTTTTCACACTCTTTATTATTGACCGCAACGCCGCTTTGAGCCTGCATTGCAAGCATCTGTTTTAAAAATTCTTTTTTGCTTAATTTTTTATCATTATCTTCACCTTTAAAAGTAATATCATTACCAACGGCGGCATTTTCATTATTTTTTCTTTTCGGTTTACAAGATTTAAAATTTACAAACGATAAGTTTGAAATGTTTTTAATATTCATTTTCTCTCCTAAATATATTATTATAAATACCGTAAAAAAATTTTTTGAACTTTGATTAATCAATTATTAATTTTATTTTTTTAAACATACCGAACAAAAAGAAAAAATGACATAAAATCAAATGAGTACTTATTTTACACTATTTTTTAAAAATTTCAAGTGTTATGTAAAATTTTATTAAGTCAAAAGCTTGACCATGGCATTTCAGCCCGTATAATTAATAAGTCAATATATAAAATGATGTATTATGACAAAAAAGCCTTTGCGCCGAAGATAGCCAAAAGCACATATAAAATACACCATTTAATGAAATCGTAAATACATAATAATTAGAGGTACTTAGATGACATTATTAAACAAAGCAAGCCGTGTAACCCCCTCGGGAATTCCCGCAACCCGTCTTCAAGATTTACCTGATCTAATCGAAGTTCAAAAAAAATCATTTGAACAATTTTTAAAAGAGGGTTTAAAGGAAGAATTGCTTTCATTCAGCCCGATTAAAGATTATACGGGCAGATTAGAATTGCACTTTTTGCCAAACTATACATTCGATAAGCCGAAATATACAATCGAAGAAGCAAGAATCCATGATGCTACTTATGCTAAGCAATTAAGAGTCATGATGAGGCTTGTTAACCGTGACAGCGGTGAAATTAAAGAACAAGAGGTTTATATCGGCGACATCCCGACAATGACCGACAAAGGTACATTTATTGTTAACGGTGCAGAACGTGTTATCGTTTCGCAAATCGTCCGCTCCCCCGGTATTTACTATAAAAAAGAAGTTTCACCGACAGGAAAAC
>CAPYQR010000090.1 GCA_948742005.1 uncultured bacterium | reverse complement strand
GCAAAATGATAGGATAATTGATGCTAAAAAAGAATTATCAAGAATTTATCCAAATATTTTGCTTTTGGAATTTGATAATTCCCTCACACGTAATTTTGACAGTGTAAAAACGGATAATTTCAAAAAAAATAAAACTCTTGAACAGCATTTTTGTGATTTTTATAAAATCCAAACAGGCTGTGAATTAACGCAATATGAAAAAGAAATTGTTGAAAAATTTGCACAAAAAACATTAAATAAGGAAGAAAAATGCGCCCTGTAAAATTGACAATGCAAGCTTTCGGCCCTTTTTTGGAGCGTGTTGAAATTCCGTTTTTTGAACTTGGCGCTTCAAATATTTTTTTAATTTCAGGAAACACCGGAAGCGGCAAAACAACGATTTTTGACGCTGTTTGTTTTGCACTTTTTAATAATTCTTCAGGCAGTTTCAGAGGAAATTCCACGCTTCGCAGCCATTATGCATCAGAAAATGTTAAAAGTTTTGTTGAGTTTGAATTTTTATTTAAAGGTGAAAATTACAAAATAAAAAGAACTCCGCAAGGAATAAGGAAAAAATTAAAAGGCGAGGGTTTTATTAAAGAAAATCCGACGGCGGAGCTTTTTTTGCCTGATGGAAGAATAATTTATAATTTAGGTGAGGTTGATAAGTATGTTGTTGATTTGCTCGGATTGAACCTCAGTCAGTTTTCCCAAATTGCACTTTTGGCACAGGGAGAGTTCTTAAAGCTTTTAAATTCAACAACAAATGAAAGAAATGAAATCTTTAGAACAATTTTTAACACAGATATTTTTCTTGATTTTCAAAACAATTTAAAAGATGAATATTCTAAATTGAAATTGGAAATTTCAAACTTAAACCTTTCAATTCTTCAATTTATCTCGCAAATTAAAACAAAAGATGAAAAAACTCTTGAATTAATTGATTTTATAAAACAAAACGAAGTTTTTTTATCGTTGTCTGATTTAATTGAAAAATTGGGAAAAATAAATAAAGAAAATGATGAAAAACTTATTTTTTATCAAAATGAAAATGAAAAAATAACCTCACAAAAAGAAAATTGTCTGCAAATTTATAAAAAAATTCAAGAAAAAAATATTCTTTTGAAAAATAAGCTTGAAATTTGCAATGAAATCAATAAACAAAAAGAGATTTTCAAAAAAATTGAGAATGAATTTAAATCTCTAAGCTTAAAAAATCAACAGCTAGATTTTTTAAAAGAAGAGATAAAAGAACTTGAACAAAAAATTGACAAAATCAAAAAAATTGAAAAAATTGAAAAAGAATTATTAAAAAATAATAATGAAATTGAAAAATTAAATTTGGAAATTGACAAAACAAAAGAAAAAATTAAAAATTTTAAAATTCAGTTTTTGAATTTTAAAAACAATGAACTTCAAATCTTAAACAAGAACAAAGAATTAAAACAAAAAGAATTTGAGAAAATTAATAAAGAATTTAAAAATTTAAGAAAAAAATATGATGAAAAATATGAAATTTATTTATCTTCCCAGGCGGGAATTCTTGCAAAAACTCTGAAAGATAATTCACCCTGTCCTGTTTGCGGTTCAATTGAACATCCTTTTATTGCCAAAGTTCAAAATTGTGAAATTACAAAAGAAATTTTGGATGAATTAAAAAAAGATGTTGAATTTAAAACGGACAAATTAAGCGAAATTTCAAATGAATGTTCAATTTTGATTGAAAAAATAAAAACAAAAGAAGTTGATATTGCAAATTATATTAAAGATAATTTTGAAATAACACCTCTTTGTGAAGATAATTATTTTCAAAATATTGATTTTGAAAATGAAATTAAATATGAAAATGATAAATTAAAAGAGGACTTATTAAAAACCCAAAATCTGACACTTGATAATGCTTCAATTAAAGCTCAAATTAAGACATTATATGAAAAAGATGATGAAAACTTTGATAATCAGCAAAATTTGAAATCTTTAATTGAAGAATTAAGCAAAAAACATTTAAATTTGAAAAATAATCTTAATAATTTGATTTTTGAAATAGAAACTATAAATAAAAATTATATATCAGAAAACGATAAATTAATCTCTCTTTTATCAAAAGATGAAGTTTTTAATAAACAGCTTGAGGAAATGAGGGAAGTTGATGTTTTAAAAACAGAAGAAATTGAACAAAAAATTGATGATTTAAAAGAAAAACAAAATAAAAACAATCTTGAAATCAGCAGCCTGAACTTAATTAAGGGTGTTAATGATGAAGTTTATTCTAATCTTATAGTGCAAAATAAGCAATTAAATATAAAATATAAAAGCCTTGAAAGCTTGGATAATTTATATAAAACCGCCTCAGGAAACCTCAAAGGCAGACAAAAAATTACTTTTGAACAATATATTCAGCACTATTATCTGGATTTGGTTTTAATTGAGGCAAATAAAATTTTAAAAATATTGTCTAAAAATCAATTTCAATTTTTGAGAAATAAAGGAAATTTATCTTCTCAAATTAAATCAAGCCTGGATATTGAAATTATGGATTTTTATACATATAAAACAAGAAGCACAAAAACCCTCTCGGGCGGTGAAAGTTTTCTTGCTTCTTTGGCTTTGGCATTAGGGCTTTCAAATGTTGCATCAAATCTGTCGGGAAACAAAAATATCGACATGCTTTTTATTGATGAGGGGTTTGGAAGTTTGGATAATGAAAGTTTGGATAAAGCAATTGATGTAATTGTTGAACTGTCTGCTAAAAATAGATTAATCGGCGTAATTTCCCATATTGAAGAATTAAAAAACGCTATTCAAAATCAAATCAAAACAACAAAAACTCCCCAAGGTTCAACAATCGAAATTCAGTTTTTATGCTAAAATTTAAATATATTTGAGGAGAAAATTTAATGAAAAATACAAGAAAAATCACAAACGACCTTTATTATATCGGGCAAAACGACAGAAGAATCAATCTTTTTGAAAATGTTTATCCGCTTAATGGCGGGGTTTCATATAACTCTTATTTTTTAGACGGTGAAAAAACCGTTCTTTTTGATACGGTCGATAAAAGCCAGAGCGAACAATTTTTTGAAAATCTTAATGCAGCACTTGCACAGCGCAAGCTTGATTATTTTATAATCAACCATCTTGAGCCTGATCACAGCGCTTTGATAAAAGAAGTGGTTGAAAAATATCCTGATGTAAAATTAATTGTTAATGCCAAAACAAAACAAATGCTTTATCAGTTTTTTGAATTTAAATTTGATATTGAAAATAATTTCCAAGTTGTCTGTGAAAACGATATTATTGAAATAAATAATCATAAATTCACTTTTGTTATGGCGCCGATGGTTCATTGGCCTGAAGTTATGGTTACTTATGATATGACAGATAAGATTCTTTTTTCTGCTGATGCTTTTGGGTCTTTTGGCGCGTTAAACGGCAATATTTTTGATGATGAAGTAAATATTGAAGAAAAAATTGATGAATATCGAAGATATTATACAAATATTGTTGGCAAATACGGGCTTCAAGTTAATTCCCTTTTAACTAAAGCTAAAAATCTTGAAATAAAAATGATTTGTCCTTTGCATGGGTTGATTTTAAAGAAAAATATCGGACTTTTAGTTGATAAATATTCAAAATGGGCAAATTATGAACCTGAAGAAAAATCTGTCGTAATTGCATATGCAAGTGTTTATGGCGGAACTAAAAATGCTGTTGAAATTTTAGCGGGAAAGCTTGCGGACAAGGGCGTTAAAAACATTAAAATGTTTGATGTTTCACAAACTCACTCCTCGTTTATTTTATCGGATTGTTTTAAATATTCTCATATTGTTATTGCAACAACAACTTATAATAACGGAATTTTTGTCAATATGGAACACTTATTAACCGATTTAATTAAGCACAATCTTCAAAACAGAACTTTTGCATTGATTGATAACGGTTCTTGGCTTCCGAATATTAAAGGTTGTATTAAAACTATGCTCCAAAGTTTAAAAGGTTCAAGATTCATTGAAAAAGATGTAACAATTAAATCAACCTTAAAAACATCTCAAGAGCAAGAAATTGAAGAACTGGCGCAAGGAATTTTTGAAGATTTAAAAGTTTAACTATTTATCTAAGTTTCTTCTAATTCCCGAGACTCTGCTTTTTGGTACTTGCAGGAAGTCAAGAATTTCATCAAAAGTTATGTCTTGATTTTCGAATAAATTTTTTGCATACATTTGTTCTACAAGGTAATACGTATAAAATTCAGCTTCATTTACCAATTCGCCTTGAGAGTTATATTCGCATACATAATATGTGCGATTTTTGCTTGTATTAACTTCTTTTATGGCAAATTTTGAGCCGCATTCATATTGGCTGTGGGTTGTTGTCATATTGCCTGATTCGTCTTTTTCGTGTTTGCAGACTTCATTATTATTTTCATCATATAGAATTTCTTTTTTAAAAACAAGTTCGTTTTCATCATTTGTTGAATAAACAACTTTCTTTTTTGAATATCGTAAAGTTTCATCTTCACCCAAAGGCCAGTATTCTTCGCCTTTGTAATCGTATATTGTAAATTTGTTGCCGTTTTCGTCTTCTTTTAGTTCATGACTTAAATTATTTTCAGGATTATTTGAAGATAAATCACAAACAGACATTTTGTCAAAATTATCAATAAAAGTTTTTCTGTCAAGTATTATTCGATTTCCGCTATTCCAGGGATTGCTTAACATTATATATTTATTATTTGATTTTATAACAGCATACGCGTGTGGATTTCCAAATTGTATCGTATTTCCGCTTATGTCTTTTAATTCTATTACCGTGTCTTTTGAATCGTTGCATATTGAAGCATTTAAGATTAAATCTTTGTTATTTTGAAATTCATTTAAATATTTTTCAAAATCATCTTTGTTTTTTGTTGTGTTGCTTGTTTTTCCGCTTATAAGATATATTGCTTCTTTTGTTTCGCCTCCATGTAGAGTAGTGTCGGCTTCTTTTAAGTCATCAAGCAGGCTGTTTTTGCTTGGAATGGGTGCAGAATCTTCATAAATTACTTTATTATCGCAAATATCTTCGTAAGCTTTTTCGATTGCAAGCTCTAAAATAACCATATCATCATCGCCTGTTGAATAATTTAGCACATTTTCCAGTTCTTTATTTGTTATTTCATAATCCCCTGCACCCTTAAAATGAACAATTGTGGAATCATCTTGATATTCAAGAGTATTTTTTAATATTTCCCGTCCGATTTCATTATACGAAAGCGCATTAACTCCGGATAAAAGCCAGCAATCGCCTATTTGACCCTGGCTTGTATGTCTTATTCTACCGTCTTTTGTGTTTTTGAATTCTTTTTCAATTTCATCAAAATCAACATCTGCTTGTTTATTGTGTTCGTATCTGAATTTTTTTAAATCCTCGCGTGAGTTTTTAAAATTGCAGCCATGTAAGGAGTAATCCTGCATGTTTAATCCTCAATATTCTCTTGATAATATAAAGTATATATTTTGGATATAATTGCTAAATATGTTAAAAAATATTAACTCAAATTTTTTGTTCTTCTTTGACTTGTTTTCTTGAAACTTTTGATATCCCTGTTCTGGGCAAGGGTTCTCTTGTGACAATAATTGAAGTTGGTCTTTTATAGCTTGATAATTCTAAAGATAATTTTTTAACCTCTTGTCTTATTGCTTTTTCAAGCTCGTTATCATCTTTAAATTGTTCTAAAATATTTTGTTTCGGGTGAATTTTGGCAACAATTTCTTCACTTCCTTGTTTAGAGCCTGTTTTGATAATATCCGAATAAACAACAAGCTCTTCAATCATCGGACTTTGCGCCATTACTGCTTCTACTTCTTCAGGGAACACTTTTTTCCCGCCCGATAAAACAATCATATTTTTGATTCTTCCTGTAATATATACATAACCTTGCGAATCAATCTTTGCAATATCGCCTGTTTTAAGCCAGCCATCGGGCGTTATAACTTCTTGGGTTAATTCAGGCTTTTTGTAATATCCTTTCATGATATTATCCCCTTTGATTTGAAGTTCATGGGTTTGTTTATCAAGTCTTAATTTGACATTATAAATTGCACGCCCGACAGAGCCGAGTTTTCTGTGTTTTTCACTGTTTAAGGTTGCAATCGGGCTGGATTCGGTTAAACCGTAAGCTTCGTAAATTAAAATTCCGATTGTTTCAAAGAATTTTGCAACATCTATATCCAAAGGCGCACCACCTGACATAAAACCTTTAAATTTTCCGCCGAATTGACTTCTTAATTCTCTAAATAAGATTTTTGATAATAACGGGTTTTTGAAAATTCTTGCAATAAAATATTTAAAAGCAAAAAATCTTTTTTTGAAAGGTCCGTATTGTTTGATTTGCGCTTCGATTGTATTTTTCATCAGCTTTAAAAACGCAGGAACGGCGACCATAAATGTAATCTTTTTTTCCTGCATGATTGGCAGGATGTCTTTTGGTTTCAGGCTGTTTGAATAATAAATTGCAGCGCCCTTATTTAAAAATGTCATAAATCCGACAGAAATCTCAAATAAATGATTCATTGGCAGAATTGATAACATTGCATCATTGCAATCAAAACTAAAACATCTTCCGACAGCATCCACCTGTGATAAAATATTCCTTGAAGTTGTTTCAACTCCTTTCGGGTTTCCTGTTGTGCCTGAGGTATAGACAATCAGGGCTGTTTTATCCAGGCTTCTGTGACGCCATTTTTTATCAGGCATGTTTTCAAGTGTATGAAGATTGACAAAGTCTTCGTTTGCTCCTTTGCCGTCAATTATCACAATATGTTCAAGCG
>CAPYQR010000089.1:3233-6789 GCA_948742005.1 uncultured bacterium | reverse complement strand
GCTAAAACCTTAGCTGTTTCTTCCCATAAAAGAGAATTATAGCATTCTTTGTTTTTATTTTTATATTTCTTGTCTTTCAAATTTATATATTTATATAATTCAAAAACTTCAAATCCTTCTTTTTTCAAATCTTCAATAATTTTTTCTTCAAACTTATCCTCCGGACGTTTAAAACATACAATAACAAAGTTTATATTACCCCAATGATTTTGTGCTTCTTGCTTTGATTCTAATAAAAGCGTTTTGAATAATCTTTTGTTTTTTTGAAGATATATATTCTTGAATTTGTCATGAGTGTATAAGAATTTATCAATTCTTGTTGTGATATATGATTTTTTATTTAAAGGTATTTTTTTATATCTTGTTAGTTTTTTGTTTTGGATGTGATAATAAATATCATGAGGGCAAAATTCAACTTTGTTTGATGTTTGGACTATTTGCTTGGGTATATAAAAATAAAATACATATTCAGCTTTTGTTATGATTTTGTAAAAATCTTCATTTGACAGCTGATAATACATATGATTTGGACTGGATTCCGTTTTGACCCTGTTGTATACAGGCCGTTTTGTTAGTTTTCCTATGTAATATGAAAGATTATTGTCATTATCTAATTGAAAACCGCATATACCGGGAAACCCAAATAATACAACAGCTTTTAAATCGGATGATTCATTTTGTATTTTTTTGAATTTTCCTGTTTTTGCATTGTCGTAAATATATTTTTGATTAAGTTCTTTATCGGTTTTATTATTTTTTTTGTATTCATTTATATATGTTTTGCCTGTGTGTTCAAAAGAATTAAAACAGTAATAATCAATAAAGATTATACATAATATTAAAAAAATAATACCGGATAATATTTTAATTATAATTTTGCAATTTTTATTATTTAGTGTTTTCATCTTTTTAATTTAACTCTTTGGATAATACTTCTGCAGTTTCTTTCCATAATTTTTTATTTGGTCGATTTGATTTTTTTTCAATATATTGCTTTGAGCTTGTGTCTGTTTTTTCGTAAAGTTTTATAATTTTAAAACCGAAATTATTTAAATCTTTAAAAATTTCTTGAGAAAATTTATTTTTTTCATCATAAATTTCTACAACAATAAATTCAAGATTCCCTCCAATATGTTTCTGAGCTTCTTTTTTAGATTCAATTAAAATCGTCTTTAAAAGCTTTCCGTTTTTTGCATAGTAAAAATTATTTAATAGTCCTTTTCTAAAAATACCTATGTTCACCCTGGCCATCAAAAAAGATTTCTTAATTAAAGGAACTTTTTTATATCTTTCTAATTTGCCCTTGTTTAGTTTGTAATAAATATCGTGCTGGCAAAAATCCAGTTTGTGGTTCATTAAATATAACTGTTTGGGATTGTAGAAATAAATTATATATTTTGCCTTTGGAACAATTTTATAAAAATCCTCATCCGACAACTGGTATAACATGTGGTTCAGGCTCGATTCTGCTTTTGCTCGATTATAAATCGGGTTTGGTATTAATTTTCCTAAATAATGCGAAATTGTTTCGTCTTCTTTTAGATTCATTCCATAAATTCCTGAAAAACCAAAGATGATAACCGCTTCTTCTTTTGAATTTATGTTTTCAGTTTTTCTGTATTTTATTTTAAATCCTTTATCAAAAATAAATTTATCTTTGATCTCATCTTCTGTCTTGTTGCTATATGTATAAAGATAATGTTTGATTGTTTTATTTTTATATCCTGTATTAGGATAAGTAAAATAGCATAAATAATCCAACGCAATAATAAAAACACTTAAAAGCAGAATTGCCGCTGCAAAAAAGACAGTTATTTTTATATTTTTTTTTATTTTAAATTTACAACAGTCCATATTAATACAATAATATACTACATTAAAGCTCTTTGCAAAAAATAAATTTTTATTAAGATTTGATTTTGTCTATTGCATTTTTAAATTGATATTATAAAATTGTAATGTCAGAAATCCCAACATCGAACATAAACATTTTGCTTTTTAATTAAAGTTGTGTTTTATTGTTCTTTTTTAATTTAAGGATTTAAATTAATAATTCAGTTTTATAAATGCAGTTTAACTACAATTAAGAAAGGTTATAAACGTGGAAGAAAACAAAGAAATCCAAGAAGTTGAAGTTTCAAATGAAGAAACAGTTGTTGAAGCTGAACAAAATATTGATGAAGCTTCCAGAGAAACTTCAAATTCTAAAAGATCTGCTAAAAAAGGCAGAAGAAGAAAAATTGAAACTGTTGAGCCTGTAGAATCAGAATGGAAAGAACAAGTTGTTCAAATCCGCCGTGTTACAAAAGTTGTAAAAGGTGGTAAAAAACTTTCATTCAGGGCAATTGTTATTGTCGGAAATAAAAAAGGCCAAGTCGGCATGGGTGTTGCAAAAGCGGCAGAAGTTATTATTGCAATTCAAAAAGCTGTTGCAGATGCCAGAAAAAATCTTGTTAGTGTGCCATTGTTCAATACAACAATTCCGCACATGATTACAGGCCGCTCAGGCGCAGGTTCTGTTGTATTAAAACCTGCTTCAAAAGGTACCGGTGTAATTGCGGGTGGTGCGGTACGTGCAGTATTGGAATTATCAGGAATTGAAAACATTTTATCAAAATCTCTCGGTTCTAAATCTCCTCTAAATGCTGCAAATGCTACATTAAACGCACTAAAATCATTAAGAAAATTTAATGATGTTGCTAAAGTTCGCGGTATCAGCGTAAAACAAATGTTAAATGCTTACTTAAATTAAAAGGATAAAAAAATGGCAGATAAAAAAATAAAAATTAAACAAGTAAAAAGCACAATCGGCGCTTCCGAAAAACAAATCAAAGTTGTGCGTGCTCTTGGTTTAAAGAAAAAAGATCAAATTGTTGAACATGCCCCAAGCGCTACAATTCTTGGTATGGTTAACAAAGTTTCACACATTGTAGAAGTAATAGATTAATTTACAACAGGAAGGTATTAATAATGATAACTTTAGAAGATATAAGACCAAACGAAGGTGCAACACATGCCAAAAAACGCAAAGGCAGAGGTATTGCATCGGGTCATGGTAAAACATCCTGCCGTGGTAATAACGGTGAAGGACAAAGATCAGGAAATTCTCATAAACGCGGTTTTGAAGGCGGACAAATGCCCTCATATCGTCAAATGCCCAAATTAAAAGGCTTTAAAAACAGATTCAGAGAAGTTTCTGCTGAAATCAACATTGCAAAATTAGCTCAAATTGATGCTGAAGTTGTTGATTTATCATTTTTACAAGAAAACAAAAAAGCTTCATCCGCTGCTGTCGCATTAAGAGTATTGGGAAACGGTGAAATATCTAAGGCAATTACTGTAAAAGCCAGCTATTTCAGCCCGAGTGCCAAAGAAAAAATCGAAAAAGCAGGCGGAAAGGTAGAACTTGTATAATGCAGCAAAATGTAAATTCAGATAAAGTTATGCAAAATTTGGTTGCAAGCTGGCAAGCCAGCGGATTAAAGCAAAAACTTCTATTCACATTTGCAATAATCGCTTTGTTTCGTTTTGGTGCGCAATTACCAATTTACGGAAT
>CAPYQR010000089.1:0-3223 GCA_948742005.1 uncultured bacterium | reverse complement strand
ATCTAATAGGATTTTTAGATATGTTTTCAGGCGGTGCTCTGGGCAAGGTTTCAATCTTTGCGCTTGGAGTCGGACCTTATATTACAGCTTCAATTATCATGCAGCTAATGGCGGTAATTGTTCCGAGTTTGGAGCGCATGCAAAAAGAAGACGGCGAAGCAGGCAGACGTAAACTTCAGCAAATAATTAGAATTGCAACTGTCTTTTTAGCTCTTTTTCAATCAATTATTTTTGCACTGGCTCTGTATAAACTTCCAAACGCAATAATGCCAGGTATTAATCCTGTTATGTTTTTTTCAGGTTCTATAATTGCTCTGACGGCAGGTGCAGTAATAATCATGTGGCTTGGCGAACTAATCAGCGAAAAAGGTCTTGGGAACGGTCCTTCGATATTAATCTTTATCGGTATTATTGCAGGGATTCCGTTATATTGCAACAGGACAGCAACTCTTGTTTCGCAAGATCCAATGCTTCAGCTGGGTTTAATTGCCTTAATTGCAATTTTTCTTGTAACGATAGTTTTTATTATTGTTCTTCAAGAAGCCGAAAGAAGAGTCCCGATTGTTTCGGCTCGTCGACAAGTCGGAAACAAGGTTTATGGCGGACAAAATACTCATATTCCTTTTAAGCTCAATCCTGGCGGCGTTATGCCGATTATCTTTGCGATTGCAATTTTATTGTTTCCTGCAACGGTTCTTGGTTTTGTTCAGGAAATGCATGTTGAAAATGTTGTTTTGGCAGGTATTTTTGAAAAACTTAACTTGTTATTTAATGCAAACTACCCCAGTTACTATATAATTTATTTTGTATTAATTGTAACGCTGACGTTTTTCTATGCCTCAATTATTCCGTCAATGCAGCCAAAAGAAATTGCAAATAATCTCAAAAAATACGGCTCTGCAATTCCCGGTGTAAAACCCGGTAAACCTACCAGCGACAAGTTGAATGAAATTCTAACAAGAATCACGCTTCTTGGTGCGGTTGCTTTGGGAATAATTGCTATGGTTCCAACCGTAGCAACAAAATTAACAAATATAACAACTTTCCAAGGTATCGGCGCAACAAGCTTGATAATTCTTGTCGGTGTTGCACTGGATATTGTTAATAGAATAAAAACTCAAATGCTTGCAAAAAACTACGAAAGTTTTTTACAACAATAAAGGACTAAAAAATGAAAAAAATATTTATCTTTTTAGGACCTCCGGGCTCAGGCAAAGGAACTCAAACTTCAAGACTGGCAGACAAGCTTTCTATCCCGCATATTGATACAGGCTCTTTATTAAGAAAAAATATCCAAGATGAAACCGACCTTGGCAAAATTGCAAAAGATTTTATCGATAAAGGTCAGCTTGTTCCGCTAAATGTGGTTTCAAGTATCATCAAAGACAGAATCCAAAAAGATGACTGTAACAACGGATTTATTTTAGACGGCTTCCCGCGTTCCGTTGAACAAGCTCATGAATTAAATAACATTTTAAATGAAATTGGCAAATTCAACTTAAAACAAGATGCCATGGCTGTTTATTTTGATATTGACAATGAAATACTTATTCAAAGATTAATAAACAGGCGTTCTTGTCCAAAATGCGGAACAATTTACAATTTGATTTCAAATCCGCCTAAAATAATGGATTATTGCGATATTTGCGATTCAAAACTTCAATTGCGCAAAGACGACAATGAAGAAACCGCAAGATTAAGATTTGAAACATACGAAAAAGAAACCGCTCCGCTCTATGATTATTTTAAAGATTTAGGAATCCTTGAAGAGTTGGATGCAGATAAACCTATAACAGAAATTTGGGAAAACCTTAAAAATATTATCTTTTGATAAATTAGAATTAAATAATAATAATAATATTTAAAAGTTCATATTCAATATGAACTTTTTTTATGCACTTTTTGCACAAAATGTGATGAGGGGTATGAGGTGGATGAGGTGAGTAAGGGGTGTAAGCTTTCCTTTGATTGCGAGGAAGAGGGTGGTAAAAAAATTGCAGATTATTGCATAATAACAACAAAACAAGTATGTAACGCAAATGTAGGTTTAACTCAGGTGCAACTTGAATCAAAATATTGTAAAAGCGGCTGGCGAATGCCTAATGATACTGAAATGTGCAAGATTTATCTGGATCCGTCTAATGAAGTGTGGGAAAGTGGCAGACATGGCTTTAATATCATTCCAAGGCGCACCAACTTAATACGTCCCGGAGGTCCTAGAGCATATACTGTAGTCACAGAGCGTTGTATAACTCCTCAATATTATTCTGCCTCAAATAATCGCACAGAATGTCATATAAGCACCTCGTCCACAGGAAAAAATTTATTTTCGCCAATTGATGGCTGTGCTTTACTGCCTGTAAATGCAACAAGAAATTGCATGAATGTTTATACCCCGACAGTCTGTGTTCGAAAAATAGATTAATTCAAAATATTATAATTCAAAACAGTTCATGCAATAGGAGGTTTTAGCCTCCTTTTTTTTTAATTTACACAAGAATTTATAATAAAAAAAAGAGGCATTTAGCCTCTAATTGCATGAACTGTTTTGAAATGTTTTTAATTACCTGTTTTTACACAAGGAAATACATGCTTCCATGGATCCATAACCACTGCTGAACCTGTAGCGTAGTGAGTTACCTGTAATTCCGTATTGGTAAGTAAGATACATCTTTGAACAGGAGAATAATGTATTCCTCCAAAATTTACCATAGGTTTGCCTAAACCAAGGTAGAAAGGATTATTTTCGCAAGTTATTTTATCTGCGCTTGTATAATGGCAATAATAAAAGCTCTCTCTGTCGTTTTGTTCTGTAATAGCAACATAAGCAGGATATCTATTCTCCCAGCCCGTTTGATAGGCTTGAGGTAAGACCAATATCTTAGCAGAAACTTGTGTCGGATATCCTTTTTTAGGATTGTCAATATCAACACTCAAACTCCCTTTTATTGAGCGAAAATTACATAAATCAGCATCAGTAGGCAAGCGCCATCCATTTCCACAAATTTCACTTGAAGTGTGTACTACTCCACTTTTAGTGCGAAAGTATACTGATCTCCAGCATTGATTTCCAATAATTACGCCGCCATCTTCTTCTTTACATCCGACCGATTTACACCCCTTACTCACCTCATCCACCTCATACCCCTCATCACATTTTGTGCAAGTTGTTGCATTACAAGTATTACATTTTTCATGATAACTTGAACAATACTTAGGCTGC
>CAPYQR010000088.1 GCA_948742005.1 uncultured bacterium | reverse complement strand
ATATAGGCTGAATCCTTAAAATAAAAACCATGACGATAATTGTAGTAATTTTCCAATAAAACAGATAAAGGATAATCCAAAAGATAATAAATAAAAAAACCAAAAGGAAACATTAATACCAAAGTTAAAATACAAGCATACAAATACAAATACTTAATCCCAAGACAATAAACCACTATTCTTGCTAAATATTTTCCAATTTCGTTTAAATTTTTCTTGTTAAATTTTATTATTTCTTTTCTTTCCATATATTTTCCATATCTTTTGATGTCAATATAATTTCGTGTAAACTAAAATATCCTTTTAAATTCCCTTTCATCATCTGATTTCTTCCTGCCTGTATTGCGGGATTGTCTATGCTGTTTTGGCCTCTTTTATTAAAATCATACGTATCAAACATATATAAATGCAAATTGCCGTTGTTGTCAATACCTCCTGGCAAAAAATCAATCGTTCCATAAGCAGTATAAAGGTCTGATTTTCTCCAACCCTTATGTGGCAAAAAACTTCCCGATATTCTCTCTCCATTTAAAATTTTATTAAGATTATCTTTTTCGTTTATTATATTTTTAAAATCCTGACTTTTTTAATCCTTGCAACCTGAGCCGAATCAGCTTTGAAAATATGTCCTTTGATATCTTCTGTTTTAAAATTAAAATCTTTAAATTGTTTTTGAATTTTATCTTCCATATATGACTGCCAGTTTTTTAATCTTCCATTAGAATAATTACTAATCTTTTTATCTTTAATATTGCTTAATTCAACAGCTTTTCTTTTATACAGGGGGACATTTTTATCTGCCGAAATATTAAGTAAGCCTGTTGTATCCGGACCATGTTTTAAACTTCCTCCTGCATTGCCCGCAATTGGATATTTGATGCTTGTTTCAATAAGCATTTCTGTATTTTTAACATCTTTTTTGAATTTCTTTTCCTTGTCTAAAAATTTTTCCTTTTCGTTATCCAACCAATTATACTTAATTCCACCCTTGATTAATAAATCATCGGGTTTTCATCCATAACAATTTTTGGCAAATTCCTCGAAACAATCGAATTTTTTTCAGGCTGCAATTCTTCTTTCTTTTTTTCTTCCTTTTCCTTTTGTGAATCGGGATAGAGAATGTCTTTTGCCTCCGGTTCTTTTTGTCTGTCAAATCCTAAATCCTAAACCATTAACTTAAAAACTGTCAAAAATTGCGCGGGAAAAGCTAAAATATAATTCCCGCGCAATTTATTTTAAATTAATTGAAAGCAAAAAGTTGAGCAAAATAAAAAGCTTATCAATTAATTTAGCTTTAATTAATCAATTTTTAATTTTTTAATTTCATCTTTCTTGTCTTCGTGGATTTTTCCTAAACGTATTTTTAAAATTCCGTCCCTAAATTCGCTTTTAGCATCTTCAACATTGATTTGATGTTCAAAAGGGATTGTTCTTGTGAATTTACCGTATCTGAATTCTGAAGTTTTAATGTTTTCGTCTTCTTTTGTTTCTTCGCATTTTGAATGAGCGTTGATTACAATATAATTTTCATTTAATTCAACATCAATGTCTTCTTTTTTTACATTTGGAAGCTCAACCTTAATATCATAAGCATCTTTCTTTTCTTTAATTTCAACTGCAGGGCGAAACATTTGATAGACTTTTGATAAACCTTTATCAACATAATCAACATCACCGAATGTGTCTTTTAAAAATCTGTTTAAATCCTCATGGATATTTTCAAAAAAATATGACGGTTCTCTTTTAATAATACTAAATCTCATTGATTTCTCCTTTATAAAAATCGACAATTTATTTTCCTTTATTTGATAAAATTTATCATTGCCTTGATGACTTATTTTAAAAAACCTAATATTTAAAAAAATAAGGCATGCTCCAAAAGAGAATTTTTATTGTATTATTTACATTTGTTTACAGCCTTTGTTTTTTTGAAAATCGTCAAATCATGCTTGTAACATGTATTGAACATGAAATGAATCTTTGAAAGCATGATGAATTCATGGTTTTGAGCAATTTTAAAACTTAAAAGATACGCCCCGAGAGGGTTAACATGATTGTAAATTGTCGTAATAAAAGCCGAAATTTTGCTTGATAATTGATACTGAAACGATATAATTATATTAAAGCTAAGGGGCAGTAAGAAAAGAGCCAATTTAGTTCTTAGCAGACAGATTTTGGGAGAGTTTATAAGTGTTAAAAAGTAGAGATTTCGGCAGAGTAACTGCAGTTAGAAGATGGACACAAACTGCAATTGAATGTTACAAAAGAGGCTGTAATTGCGAGGGTTGTTTTTATACTGATTTTTTCAATAATTCAAGCCAAAAATGCCAGATGAAAGCTTCGGTTCTTGAATTAGTCAGAGTTTTAGGAAAGCCTGACATTGAATTAAAACAAGTTTTAACGGACGAATAATTAAAAAAATTATTCGTCTTTTTATTCAAACTTAAATCCGTAAGGAAAAACATCAGCTAAACTTAAAATTAAAATTTTATCATTGTCATCTTCAAGAATAATTTTGGTTTCATTTTCATCAAGCGCAAATTCGCTAATCCATTGTCTGCATGCTCCGCAGGGTAAACATCTTTTTTGGTTCGGTGAATAAATTGCAATCGCTTTGATTTTTGTATTCTCACCTTGCGCTAAAGCGCTTGAAATTGCGTTTCTTTCCGCGCACAAAGAAAGCCCGTAACTTGCGTTTTCAACGTTGCATCCTGAATATTCTTTCCCGCTTTCATATAAAACACAAGCTCCGACATTAAACCGAGAATAGGGACAATATGCCTTTTGGCTTATTTGTTTAGCTTTTTGCATTAATTTTTCAAACATAAATCAACCCTTATTTAAAATGCGCATTTTGGTATTTTATATTATAATCAAAAAACTCAAAAATCAAACCTTTCTATATCATTTTTTGCCGGTATGATTTTTTGCAAAAAAATTTTTTCAGAGGGTTTTAAATTTTAGTTATGCGCATTAACAATTTAGAAAAAAATAATAACAAATTGAATTTTAAAAACGTTGGAATATTAGCAAAGCCCCTTGGTGTTTTTTATGATACTAACGCCGTTTTGCCGACTTTTTTAATTGAGGGGGGAGTAACTTCGGGCAGAAGTGCTGTTGCATATAAAAGAGGGGGAAGAGCTGAAGCATCTGACAGGCTTGTGGAACAAGGCGCAAGTGCTGTTGTTTGGATTTGGGGCGTTCAATTTTTAAAAAAAATTAATGAAAAACTTGCGCAAATGTTTTTGAATTTTAAAAATAAAAATAACTCTAAAGCTGACTTTGATTTTGATATCGGGTTTGATGCGTTGAGAAATCCTGTTCAAAACAATTTAAAAAACGGTAAAATATCTAAAAACATTGCAGTTTTTAAAATGATTAATTTATTAGCATCAACAGCTCTTGCAACTTTTTTTATTGGATTTATTTTACCTAAAATTAACAATAAAATAACTGATTCTATCTTAAGAAAAGAAAAAAATACAAAAGATGTATCCATGCTTGATAATTTATCTTTTGAAAAATACCGCCATAGCAATAGCAAAAAAATTTCTTTTACCTCTTCTTTTTTGAGTACTTTTGCGCACTCAATTGAAAATAATTCCAAATTTCGTATGCTTTTGACTGATTCAGGCGTTGTTTCGGGAAGATTTTTAAACGGTCGCAATAAATATATGAAAATTGAGGGGTTATTCCGCGATATTGCATCAATTTATTTTTATCTTGCTTCAACAAAACATATTGTTAAATTATTAAATAAAATAACAAAAAATACCGATATTAACCCTGTGACGCTTGATGAAACGGTAAAATTTCTGTCTTTTAAAATTAATTCCGATGATGGAATTTTAAAACAGGATTTTGTTGAACATTTGAAAGATGGACTTTCAAATGACGATATTTCGCGTTTAGATAGTTTGTTTAAAGAGAAAAAAGCCGTTTCGTTTGAGGAGTTTTGTGAATTTTTCAATGATAAAACACAATTAAACGATGATTTTTTAAAAAAAGCAAAAAAAATGACCAATCTTCAGCCGGTTTTTGATGAAAAAAGATTTTTATCAAAAACACAGGCTTATGATGTTTTAAGTTCTTCTTGGCTGTCAAATCCTGAATTTTTAAAGAATACAATGAACAAAACAACAAAAGGAAAAAGTGATAATCCGCTTAAATTTGTTTCGATGGAATTTTTGGATAACGAAAGAAAAACAATACATGATTTTGTCCAAAGGGTAATATCAAATGCTGAAAAAGATAATCAAAATTTAATTACAAAAGAATATATTGAAAAAATTGCAAGAAAAACAACAACAAAAAACTTTATTTATTATTCTTTTGCAACTGCACTCTCGACTTTTGTTTTAGCGATTATTATTCCTAAAATTCAATATTTTATAACTAAAAAATTAACGAATCAAAACAAATTTCCACAGGCACAGGAATATAAAAGCCCGAATACAAAAGCAAAATAGAATATTCCGCAAATTAAAAGAGAGATATAATTGATTTTTTTATTGATTAAAAGATTAATTATAAAAATAATTGAAGCAATTATAACCAAAATTACATTAATTAAAACAACCTTATTAAATTCAAAAGGTGTTAAAAGAATGCCTATTGACATTGGAATTATGGCTTGAAAAATAATTGCACCGTTTATGTTAAAAAGCGCTAAATCGTCTTTTTTGTTTTTAATCCATATTAAACTGTTAATGCACTCAGGTAATTCTGTTGCAAAAGGTGTGATAACAAGGCTTATTATAATCGGGCTTGTGTTTAAAAGAACAGAAAAGTATTTTATTTCAACAATAAAATAATGAAGCGCACATACAAGAAATAAAAGAGAAAAAATTATCTGCAAAATTATTAAAGAAAGACTCGGAGGGGTTTTTGTATTTGTGAATTTTGCAATAATTAATTCGTCAATTGTTTCTTCGCAAACATTTTGCTTAGAATTTAGAATCGTTCTTGAAACATAAATTACATAAAGTGAAATTAAATAAATCACAATTATAATTTTAATGAAATGCTGTTGAATAAATAAACAAAAAACAGCAGGAATATAGGCTGATAAAAAATATTTAAAATCTCTTAAAACATATTTTTTATTTATCTCAAGATTCAAACTCTTTCGTTTTTTTAGTAATTTTAAAATAACAATTTCAACCCCGAGCATAAATAAAGCCAAACATAAAAGCATAAAAGGCGAGCCGAAAATTCCCCCGAGGGCGATTTGTTCGCCTGTGTCGGAATTGAAGATTTTTGAACCTAAAATTGCAATCAAAGGAACAATTGTTTCAGGCAAGGTTGTTCCAATTACTGCTAAAATTGAACCTGTAGCATTTGAACCTAATTTTAGCTTTTTGCCTAAATGTTCAATTGCGTTTGTAAATAAAATGCAGGAAAATATTATTGAAATTAAACATAAAACAGTTGCGATTAAATGAAGCGAAAAATGCATTTTATTTTTAAACTTTCGTGTTATTCTATATACAATGGAAAGAGAAATTTTAAATTTAATAAATAACTCCTCTAATATTCTAATTTTAACACACATAAATCCTGATGGCGATACGTTAGGATGTGCAAGTGCAATGAAAGCTTTTATTGAAGCTGAGAAAAATCACAATAAGCTGCAAAATAATGAAGATAAAAATGAAGAATCTAATATAGATATTTTGATTCAAATTGAAGATAATTTTAATTTTCCTCTGACTTATAATTTTCTGCCATATATTTGCGATTCTCTTAATTTTTCAACATTAAAAGAAAAAATAAATTTAAAAGGCAAGGATTTTTATGACCTTGTAATTGCGCTTGATGTCGCATCAATTGACAGATTAGTCAACCAGGCAAAAGAATTATTTGAAAATTGTAAAAATACAATTGTCTTTGACCACCACAAAACAAATAAAGGCTTTGCAAAATTTAATTTAATCAAAGGCGGAATTTCTTCCAGTGCGGAAGTTTTATTTGATTTTTTTGAAAAATTAAATATCAAAATCACTCCTGAAATTGCAAAAGGCTTGTATGCAGGCGTTTTAACAGATACTGGATGTTTTAAATACGAATCTACAACACCGCATACTTTCCAAATGGCGGCAAAACTTGCGCAATCGGGGATAGATACATCTGAAATTGCGGATTTATGCTATACAAATAAGCCTAAAAAATTAATCCTTTTTCAAAGTGAGCTTGTGAATAACGCGCAGTTTTGCTTGAATAACAAAGTTGCTTTTACGTTAATTACAAAAGAAATAATTGAAAAATACAACGCAAAAGATGAATACAGTGAGGGTGTTTGTGAAACATTAAGGTCAATTGCGGGTGTTGAAATCGCCTTTGTTTTAAAAGAAACCGATAACGGCGCAAAAGCTTCAATAAGGACAAAAGAAATTGATGCGACGGCAATTGCGCAAAGCTTCAACGGCGGCGGACACAAAAGAGCTGCAGGTTGTACAATTAAAGAATCAATTAATGTTGCGGCGGATAAAATGCTGAAACAAATTAAACAGATGGTTCAATAAAAGCAACAATGAAATTAATAAAATGAAAAAACTTCTAAAAGAATATCTTACAAATTTAATTGATAATATTATTAAAAATGACTATGCAAACGCCGCAGGCGAGATGGCTTATATGACAGCACTCGGTATTTTTCCTTTTATGTTGTTTTTAATGGCTGTGTTTGGTTCTTTAGGTAAAACTTTTTTTATAAATAAAATAATCATCGGTTTGAGCGCAGTAGCACCTTCGGGGGTTATTGATTTAATAAATTCCGTACTAAATGAAGTTATAATTTTTAAAAGCGGCAGAATAATGG
>CAPYQR010000087.1:3101-7003 GCA_948742005.1 uncultured bacterium | reverse complement strand
TTGTATTTCAGGAGCTTTAGAAGCATCAAATGTTGATTTATCTGAACAATTTGCAAACATGATTCTGGCTCAAAGGCTTGTTCAGGCAAATTCTCAAGTTTTCTCAGGCGCTAACCAGCTTCTTGAAACACTTGTTGCACTTGGAAGATAATGGAATTTTAAATAATTTATATAAACAGCTTTACTTTGCTAAAGCTGTTTTATTTTGCCTGTGGTTTTTAGTGTGTTAAAATAATAGAAGAATTATGCTGTATAGAAAAATAGAATTAAAAAATACTGAAAATAATAACAATAGAGGCGTTTTAGAGCAATTGCTCAATAATAAAAGCTTGAATTCAAAAGAAGAAATTGAAAAATTTTTAAATCCTAAAATGTCTGATTTTATCTCGCCTTATGCTTTTTGTGATATGGAAAAAGCAGTTTCAAGAATTAAACTCGCCATTGAAAAACAGGAAAAAATTTTGATTTGGGGCGATTTTGACTGTGACGGGGTAACTTCAACCACGATTTTATCAAAAACGTTAAAAGAATTAAAAGCAAATGTGATTGAATTTATTCCTGACAGGCTTTTGCACGGACATGGATTAAATTCAAAAGAATTAATCAAATTAATCGCAAAAGAAAAAGTAAAACTTGTAATTACGCTTGATTGCGGGATTTCAAATATCAATGAAGTTAATCTTTTAAACGGTTTAAAAGTTGACACGATAATAACTGACCACCATTCAACAGATGTTGATATTCCGAATGCTTATGCAATTATTAATCCACAGGTAACGGGAGCTTTAAAATCTGATTTATCTGTTGAAGATATAACCTCTCTGACCTATAATTGCGGCGCAATTGTTGCGTATAAACTATCTCTTGCTTTGCTTGAAGATATCGATAATAAAAAATTAAAAGAAGAGCTTTTGGTTATTGCTTCCTGCGGCGCAATTGCAGATATTGTTCCTTTGCTTGGTGAAAATCGTGCAATTGTTGCGCAGGGGCTAAAAATTTTAAATGAGAAAAAGGGGGATTCAAACAAAGGAATCTATACTCTTTTATCTAAAAATTTGAACGGCAAAGAAATAACAAGTACGGATATTGCTTTTATTTTAGCACCCAGGATTAATGCTGTCGGAAGATTAGCTAATGCTAAGTTATCTTTTGATTTTTTGAGTTGTGATAATGCTTCTGAAATTGAAATTATTATTCAAAAACTTGATAATTATAATTCAATACGCCAGGCAAAATGTTCAGAAGTACATCAGGATATTTTAAATTATCTTGAGGAAAACAAAGAAGAGCAAAAAAAAGATGCGGTTATTTTGATAAACAAAAACTGGCATATTGGTGTTATTGGTATTGTAGCGGCGCATATTGTTGAAGAATATCAAAAACCTTGTTTTTTGATGACGATTGATGAAAATAATTGTGCGAGATGTTCAATAAGAAGCAATGAATCAATTAATGTTTATCAGGTTTTAAAAGAAAACGAGGAAATTTTATCAATGTTTGGCGGGCATAAACTCGCGGGCGGTTGTTGTTTTGATTTGAATAAAATTTCTTTTGAAGAAGTTAAAACTCATCTTTTAAAAACGATTGAAGAAACAAAAACAAATCTCGATAAAACAAATATTTTACAAGCAGATATTGAAATAAAACCTTTTGAATTGAATTTTGAATTATTGAACACGATTAATAAATTTGAACCTTTCGGACATAAAAACGCTGCTCCTGTTTGTGTGATTTTTGATGTTAATTTAAAAGAATTTAAGTTTATCGGAAAAGAGCAGAACCATCTTAAAATGATTTTTGAAAAAGAGGGAGTAAATTTTGATTGTGTAAAATGGAAAGAAGAAAATTTTTTGATTCCGCAAGGAGCAAGATGTGATATTGCTTTTTTCCCCAGAATTAATAAATTTAATGATAAAGAAACAATTCAGCTTGAAATTATTGATATTTTCTGCCATGATTTAAAATTAAACCACTCATCCGATTCTGAAACGGTTAAAATTTATGACCACAGATTAAAAAAAGATATTTTAGCACAAGTTGACGATTACCTTAAAAAAGAGGGGCTTGATATCGGAATTTGGGCAAAAACAATTGCAACAAAAGAAAAACTTTCGAAATATCCGAATATTCAAAAAAACATCACAGATAATTCAGCAAAAAAAGGCTTAATGTTTTTTGATTATCCTGTTTCGGATGATGAATTTATTGAAATTATTTCATCAATTAAGCCAACAAAAATTCATTTTATGAATTGCATAATTGATGAAAATTTAGAAAATTATATCAAACAAATCAATGGAATGATTAAATTTGCAAATAATAAAATGCAGGGAAAAATAGAACTGAGAAGATTTTGCGAAGCGCTTGGCGTTTCTTTAAATTTTATTCAAATTGTTCTTGAGATTTTAGAAAATATTAATTCAATTAAAATTTTAGATATTGATAAAGTTCAATACTTAAAACCTTTTACCTATGAAGAATTTAAAAACAGCCCTATGTTCGAAGTTTTAAAAGATGAATTTAATCTTATAATTTCATATAAAAAGAAATTTTTATCAGAAAATATTGAAGACATTGAAAAGATGCTAGTTTAAATGTAGTATGTTGTTGGAAAGAGTCTTGTTTGTGTGCTATAAATAAAACAGGGGGTATTTAATGCCTGAAGAAATATACGATAGCAATCAAAAAGAAATAGATTTTCAAAATATTTCAAAAGTGGCAAATGTCGAAGTTATGCTCACGGCAGAACTCGGCAGGGCAGATATTACTCTTAAAGATGCAATTGAGTGTGATAAGGATTCTGTTATTGTTCTTGATAAAGCAAATAACGAACCTGTTGATGTTTTTGTTAATGATGTTTTAATTGCAAAAGCGCAAATTGTCGCGATTGAGGATAGTTATGGAATTAAAATAGTTGAAATTGTTGAAAATCAAAAAAACGGTTAAAAATTATGAGTAACAACTATAATTATAGATATAACAGCTTAAAAATAATGAAAATCATAGTTACGACACTTATTATTGCCGTTCTTTTAATGTCGTATCTTGAAACCAAAACAAAAGAACAAGAGCTTAAAAACAAACAAATGCTTGAAATGGCTGATAAAATGCAGCAACAATTGCTTTTAAAAGAAGCAAAAAAAATGAATGAAGAATTAGGGGATAATAATGAAGAAATTTTAAACCCCGATGAAAATACTCAATATCCTCAGCAAGAACAAAATCCAAACTTAATTGCACAAGAAGAACAATATCAGCCCGAGCCTGTAGCTGTTGAACCTACGGGGGATTTGAGAACCGATGCTTCAAATAAAGCATCACAAGGTGATTTTTCAGGTGCACTTAATGATTATATTGAATTATATAATCAAACAAATTTTAGAGAAGATTTGATGAATATTGGTGAAATGTCTATGATTATTGGTCAAAAGCAGCCTTTAAAAGACATTCTTGAACAACACTTGCGCGCGCACCCTGAAGATGCGGGCGAATTACAAAAATATTCGTCATTTGTAAATGAGCAATATTAATTTGAAAAATATTGCGCAATTATTTTTTCAATATATTCGCAAGCTCTGCCATCGCCATAGGGATTAATTGCTTTTGACATTTTTTCATATTCTTTTGAATTATCCAAAAGCAGACTTGTTGTTTGAACGATTTTTTCTCTGTTTGCCCCGACAAGCTTAACTCCACCAAAAGCAATCGCTTCAGGGCGTTCAGTTTCATCTCTTAAAACAAGTACGGGAACTCCCAGAGCAGGAGCTTCTTCTTGAACTCCGCCTGAATCTGTTAAAATTATATGAGATTTTTTCATTAAAGAACAAAAAGGAGCGTAATCCAACGGTTCAATTAATTTGACTCTTTCAACACCTTGAAGAATAGGTCTTACGGTGTTTTGA
>CAPYQR010000087.1:0-3091 GCA_948742005.1 uncultured bacterium | reverse complement strand
GTTTAAATGGAGCGGGTAAACAATTTGGATGTCATCGTATTTTGTTATTAAATCTTTAATTGCAAAACAAATGTTTTCTAAAGGTTTTCCGAAGTTTTCCCTGCGGTGCGAAGTTAGTAAAATCGTTTTTAGGGCGGGATTTAAACCGATAAAATCAAGATTAACTTTTTTATTTTCAACCACATACAATAAAGCATCAATCACCGTATTTCCGGTTTTATAAACCCCTTTTTCAATTGAAGAATTTTTAAGGTTTTCAATTGCTTTATCTGTCGGGCAAAACATAAAGTCAGAAACAGAATCAACAATTACACGGTTTATTTCTTCGGGGAACGGATAATTTTTGTCAAAAGTTCTTAATCCTGCTTCAACATGTCCTATTTTAATTCTTGAATAAAAAGCACTTAAAGCGCTCAAACCTGCACTTGTTGTGTCGCCGTGGACCAAAACAAGGTCAGGTTTTTCAGTTTCAAAAACTTCTTTGGTTGACAATAAAATTTCAGACGACAAATTCCACAAATCCTGATTAGGCTTCATTAAATTTAAATCATAATCAGGCTTTACTTCAAATAAATCCAAAACAGAATCAAGCATTTGCCTGTGCTGCGCAGTTACAATTGTTATAACTTCAAATTTGTCATTTTCTTTTAATTTTTTGACCAAAGGGCACATTTTAATTGCCTCCGGACGCGTGCCGAAAACAAGTGCGATTTTAATTTTTTTTTCTGTCATAATATTTTAATTTTACTTCGGTAAAATATTTTAATCAATAAAAACTAAAAGCCTTGTCGTAAATTAACAAGGCTGAAAAATTTAAACAATGGAATTTGAAAATTATGGTTTATGGTTTTAGTGTGTGTAAATGCTTCTTTGTTTTGGCATTTGAATTGGGGGAATTTTTTTTACGCAAATGTTTTGAATGTCGATTCGACATTGTTTTTCAAAACTTCTTTAACTGAATCCATCTCTGTTTTGAGCGCATTTTCTTCTGTATCTAATTGTTTTAATTTTAATTCAAGTTTTTGGTCTTGTTCTTGCAGAACTTCTGTTTTTGCATTCAAATCAGAAATTGTTTTTTCGTATGTTGTTTTTGCAAATTCATAATCATTATAAGCATCATTATAAGCATTTTCGTCATAAACTTGCTTGCAGCTTAAACTAAATGTTTTGTTGCTTAAATTTTCAGGATATGAATCATTTTGTTCAATTGTAATTGTTGAAAATCTGTCCGTTGAATTTGATGTTTCAAGATAACCCTTAACCTGTGTTGAAACTTCTTTTGTATATGTATAAGTGTGTTCAGGGTTAATTACTGTTGAACTGTCGCCTTTTATCATTGCTTGCAGTTCTTCATCGGTTAAGAAATGGTTAACACCTGAGTTATCTTGATAGAAAAACGCAATATCGGGATTTTCTTTTGCACATTCTTTATAACCCTTTAATTCATCTTTCTTTTCATCGTTTAGAGCATAAATCTGATTTTTTTCAACCATTAATGAACCGTTTTCGCCTTTATAAGCATCAGAATCAGCAGTGTCATAGGTTAATGTTAATGATGAAGTTGAGCTTGCTAAAGAAATATTGTATTTAGTGCTTCTTGTGTCGCTTTCAATGATTTTATTACCATTTTCATCAACATTATAAACAGGATAATCTGTTACATCATTTGTTTCGTAAGGGAAATCTGTTTTGTCGGTTGTTGTTGCAGGGAAATCAGTTTCTTGCGTTTGTGTTGCGGTTTTTGTTTCATCTGTGTAATAAAGTTTGTTGTTATCTTTATCAACAAGATGATATAAAGGTTTCCCTTCTTCATCAACAGCCTGGTAAACAGGTTTTCCGTCAACTTCTTTTTGTTGATATTTAACTTCGCCGCTTTCTGTCGGTTTTGTATATTGAATTTTATAAGACGAAGTTGTTGCTGCAACCTGGCTTGTTTTGCTTGATAAGGTAATTAAATATTGTCCTTCCGATTCATAAGTTTTAACAATATTAGAAATTGTATAATCTTCATTAGCGTAAGAATCTGAAGAATTATCTAAAGTGTATGTTGTTTTATAATAATCAGAAGTAGAAGGAGGCGTCGGAACGACCAAATCCATCATTTCGTTATAAATATTTGCACTTTCGTTAGATAAAGATGTTCTTTGTTGGTTAACTTGTTGTCCTTGATATTCAACATTGCTTTTTCTTGCGGTTAACCCGAGAAACCTTGCCTGACTTGCTGCCATACCCATAATTGTCATTGCCTCCATTGTTTTATACTAAGATTTACGGAATTTTTCAGAGATTCTTTAGTATATATGGAGTATTTTTTACAAATCTTTACAAATTGAATAAACGCTCAAAACGCTTTTTAAATCTAAACATCCAAAATTTTTATAAAGCCCGTTAATTAATTTTTCAAATTTGCCGGATTGAATTTTTGTTTCTTTAAAATAACTGATTTCATCTCCTTTATTAAGTAAATAATAAATAAAACACCGCTCTTGGCTGTTCAAGCCTCTTTTTATATTCAACGGGTATAAATTATTAATGTAGAAAACTGTTAAATATAGATAAGCTAAAGCAAGGGGCGCATTTTCTTTTAAATATTTAACATTTTTCTTTAATTTGTTATAATTATCATCACTTTGTTTAACTCCAATAAATTTGAAAATAATAGAATCAATAATGCTTTTGTCTTCCAAGGTTCTTTTGTGGTTAAAACAATTATTTAAACTGCCGTTGACATCAGAAAAGGATTTTTGTATCGATGTTGATTTATCCGCTTTAAGTAAAAATTTTTTAAAAAGTTTTCTATCTTCATCACTGCCATCATTTTTCCAATTTAGGCAGAATTGTTTAAAATCATCATCAACAAGACCGGCTATTGATAACATTCTTTTTTTAAAATTAATTAAGCGGCAATATTTTTCTTTGTAAAATTTTTCTAAATAACTTGGATAATTGTCTTCAAAAGTTACATTAATAAATTTATAAAACAACAAATTTCTTATAATTTCCTGCAGGGAAGTTGCTGTAAAAATACGGCAGAGCTCTTCAATTTTACTGAAAATACAAAATTCACCGTTTGAATCAGCAAATCTGTCTT
>CAPYQR010000086.1:3714-7119 GCA_948742005.1 uncultured bacterium | reverse complement strand
ACCTGCTGAGAGATAAGACAAAACAATTAAATATCATTTGCGCTTGTAGCTCAGCAGGTAGAGCACTCCCCTTTTAAGGGATAGGTCGCGCGTTCGAATCGCGCCAGACGCAAATTTTTTATGCTTAAATAATAATTTCTAATAAATTTTGTTTTAAAATTAAATCTTTTTGTATTAAAATTTTATTATACGAAAATATTTTCAAGAGGTTTAATTGAGGAAAGTTTTTGTTTTTATATATCTGGCTGTCTTTAGCATTTGCAATCTGCAAAATGCTCCGGCAAATTCAGCTCCTGTGGATAGTTCGGCGGTTTATTATCTTGAAGAAAAATCGCCTAAAGAAGTTTCAAAACATACAAAAGATAAATATGCAAGCAATATTGAAATTGTAGAAAAGGATTCTAAAGGCGAAGAAAAACGTATAGGCTGGTTTTTTTTCAAAGACGATAAGGAAGAATCTAAATTTGACAAAGATGAAAACAAAGATTGCAAAGAATCTTTGAATATAGTTGTTGACGATTCGCAGATTGATAAAGTTTTATCAAGTTCGGCAATGAGAATAAGCGCGATTTATCCAAACGACATAGAAAAAGCAACAAATTCTTTTCCGGGATATCGCGGAACAAACCAGCTTGTTGTTTACAGACCTGATTTTGGCAGAACAACAGGAACAAACGAATTTGGCAAAGAAGCGCTTGTTGAAAACGGCGTTGTTACAAAATTAACGGGTGCAAATTCAACAATTCCCAAAAATGGTTTTGTAATTTCAGGTCATGGCAGAGCAAAAAAATGGATTAGCGACAATTTAAAAATCGGAACAAAAATTGAAATTGAAAACAATACACTAAAAGCTCTGACAACGGTTGAAAGCTATAGATATTACGCAAAACACAGGATTGATGAAGTTGAAGATATAATGATTTCAACCAAATCCGATTATTTAATGAGGGATGATAAAAATATCTATCTTTATTTAAAAAAAGCAAAACAACAATATAAAAAATCATTAAAAGATTACACTGAAGAATCTCTTGAATGTGCAAAAGAAGCTATTAAAAGCGCAACATTAGCTTATCGATACACTTTACCATTTTTAACTAATGAACTAAAAGGAGTCTGGATTCGTCCGACACAAAAAAACCTTGTTGAAGTTCAACAAGCACTTGATGAAATTAAATCAACAGGGATTGATAATGTCTTTTTGGAAACATATTACCACGGAAGAACTATTTTCCCCTCGCGTATTATGCAGGATTACGGTTTTGAAAAATTAAATCCCGAATTTAATTATGATGTTTTAGGTGCATGGGTTCGCGAAGCGCATAAAAGAGGAATCAAAGTTCATGTTTGGTTTCAAAGTTTTTATATAGGAAATAAATCGCCCCTGAATAACCCTAAATCAATTCTTGCAGTTAAGCCCGAATGGTCAAACCGTCCAAAACAAAAAGCGGATGAAGACGGTTATGTTTCTCATCCGCAAGAACATAACGGATATTTTCTCGATCCTGCAAATCCTGAAGTTATAACGTTTTTATTAAAATTAATCAATGAAATCTCTTCAAGATATAGTGTTGATGGATTTAATATTGATTATGTCAGATATCCAAACGTTTCAAAAGAAAATTTTTCAAACCAATGGGGCTATACGAAATTTGCACGAGAAGAATTTAAAAAGATTTACGAAATTGATCCTGTGGAAATTTCACAAAGAGGCGGAATGTGGACAAATTGGTGCGATTATCGTAAAGATAAAATAACAAATTATGTTTTAAAAGTTTCTTCTTTATTGAGAAGCAAAAAAATAATGTTTTCAACTGTAATTTTTCCTGATTACAAAGTAAGCGTTCAAACAAAATACCAAGACTGGGCTTATTGGACACAAAAAAAATATGTCGATGCAATTACTCCTTTGATTCTGACAAGCGATGATAATCTTGCTTATGATATGCTTGATGAAATCAAAAAAAGAACAGATTCTGATATTCTTATATATCCCGGGCTTTTTGGAGGGTTTATTGAATCTGACCCTGAAGACTTGTTAAGACAAATTCACATAATCCGCAAATTAAGGCTTCAAGGCGTTGTGTTGTTTGATTGGGCACATTTAAATGCAAATTATCTTGAAGTTTTAAAAACCAGCGTGTTTAAAACGCCTAATTTCTAAAAAAACTTAACATATTAGACTAAAATTTTACTTTTTTGTTATTATTATACTTGAGGGTAAAGGGAAAAATTCTACCATGGCAGATAATATTGAAATAAGATTAGACCAGTTAACAGAAGCAATTAAAGGCTTGTATGCCAAATCATCAATGTCACAGGGAGAAATTTATAATGCTTTAACGGGTTTATCCCAGCGTTATGAAAACCTCTCAAGCATTTCAGGCGAAAAAATCGCAACAACTTTAGTTAATGAATTTCGAAAAACGCTTGAATTAAAATACGTTCAAACAAACCAATACATAAAAGACCTTGAAAATGCCTTAAAAAGTTTCGTTGCATCATATTCAAGCCAGAATCCGTCTTTGGTTAACGATGTTACAAAAATTTTATCCGATGTTTCAACAATCTCCTCCAAGGTTAATTCACAAGATTTAGCGGTTCAAAAAATCTTCTCAACCCTCGAAGTTCAAAAAAACAATAATCCGACTTTAGAAATGGCAAAATTAAGTGAGAATTTTCTTAATTTTTCGAGAAATTTTGAAAATATCACAATAACTTTAAACAAAAATTTTGCTGATTTTTTAGACCAATTAAGACAAAATTCAACAAAAGACGAAACTTTATCTTTGCAAAATGAAGTAATTAATTTAACAAGTAATGTTAACTCAATTATTAATTCAATTAATTCAATTGATTCAAAATGCAAAGATTTGAGCGGTTTGTTGGATTTGATGAAAAATAATGAAAATATTTTTTCACAAGCTTTAAATGAAGTTAAAAACCTTTCAAATGTAACTCTTGAAATTTCACAAAAAATTAACCTGCTTGATAATAAACAATCGCTTGAAATTGCAGCAAATGAAGTCAAGTCGAAAATTGATGATGTTAAATATGAAATCCAAAAAATAGTTAATTCTGTTGATTCAACAGAATTAAAAACCCAGATTGCAAGCCTTTCATCAAGAGTCAACACTGTGGCTGATAATATTAATGTTGTTTCAACTAATGTTAACACTACATCAGATTTCATAAATTCTGTTTCATCAAATGTTGTAACCCTATCAGGTGATGTTATCAGCACAAAAGAAGAACTAAAAAATGTTTTAGGAGCGCTTCAAGGGCTTGGGAATGAAGTTAACGGTGTACGCAATCTTTTAAATGATGAAATTTTATATAAAGCACGTAAAAACGAAATTAATTATGAAAAATATTTAAACTCTTCAAAAGAAGACGTAAAAACTC
>CAPYQR010000086.1:0-3704 GCA_948742005.1 uncultured bacterium | reverse complement strand
TTTTAGAACAGAAATTGATGCAATTAATAAAGGAAATATCCAAATTCTTCAAGACCCGATTAATAAAGCGCTTGCAGATTTAAAAAATCAAGATTTCGGCAAAGACTTAAAAGAATTAAGCGATAATCTCCGCGATTGCACAACTGATATCCAATCTTCCATTCAAAACATGCAGACAAATTTAAGCGATTTGAATTCAATTTCAAGCATGCAGTTATTAACAAAAATCACAGAAGAAATTCCCAATGTTTCTCAAAAACTGGAAGATTTTAAAGATAAAGTTGTTCAAGAAAACAGTCTGCATTTAGATGATGCCAAGGTTGCATTTAATGAAACAATACAAATTTTAAGAAACTCTTTAAATGAAGCAACTTCAAAGATTGAAAACGAAACGCGCACGATTAATAGCGAAATAACAGATAATCTTAAAGTTGACCTGCAAAAATTATCCGACCATTTAACCGACAGCTTAGAAACAATTAACGAAAAGCTTAAAAAAGAATTTTATGATTTTAAAGGTGATGTTCAAAGCCTTACAATCAAACAGGAAGATAATTTAGATAAAATATTAGAAAAAATTTCCACTCTTGATTCGGGAATTGAAAATTCAAGCACAGAAACGGTAATCAAGCTTGCAGACAGCTTTGAATCAGTTAACGCCAAGGTTCAAGACACGCTATCAGAAATTAAGGGTGATATTTTAGACGGTGTCAATAATATTGATAAATCAAACAAAACCACTCTGTCACAGTTTGAACAAAAGCTCGAAAAGCTCGTTTCAAATTGTATCGGGGCTGATTTTGACAATATTCAAAATAAAAAATCTTTAAAAGAAATCGTAAACGATATTGAAACCAAAATCGACAGAACAAATCTTCAACAAATTCATAATGCAAAAGAACTTTTAGAAGAAATTCAAACAAGCACATCAAATTTGACAACAAAAATGTCCGAGCTTGATGAAAGCAGAAATACAGCCTCGTTAATGAATGCGTTGGCAAAAATTAATGAAAAAATAAATGACCTTGAAGATTCTAAAGATGAAATTTTTGAGGAATTTCAGACAACAAAAGAAGAAATCACACAAAAATTAAAAGATAATATTCAAAAAATTTCTTCTCTTGTTGAAAAATCAAAAGAAATGCCTGTATTTGAAAATTCTTCAAAAGCAGACATTGATGAACTATCACAAAAAGTGAGCGAGTATTTATCTAATTTTGAATACTTGAAGAGCAACATTTCTCAAGAAATCAAGGAAAATCTCGCAAATGAATTTGAAAATTTTGAAACAAAATTTGCTGATTTATCCCGCGAGTTTGTAAAAATTGACTCAACGATTAAGAAAATTAAATCAAACGAAGAAAATTCTTCATATTCTTATTGCCTTGAAGATGTTGAATCTGATCTTGCAAAAGTTCGCGTAGCTATTGAAAAAACTCTTCACTACAGCGATGACCTTAAATTATTATATGAAAAAGTTATAGAACTAAGAACGGTTGGACTTGAAAATGTTAAAATAAACCGCGATGTTGAAACAGAATTAGGAAATATTTCCGGCTGGTTAAGAGATACCAATTCAAAAATAGATGATTTAGCACAAAATATTGAAGATGTGCAGAAAAATTCCCTCCAGGACATCCGTTCGCAATTAATCCAAAGCGAAAGATCAAAACAAGGTGCAGGTGAATTTTACAATAAAATTGAAAATGTTTTGAAGCATATTGTTAAATCGGGACAAAATGCCGATTTAAAAATTGCTGATTTACAGAAAAAACTTGAATTGATGATACAAAACCAAACCGAAACCTTTAACCCGTCACAATTTATTGATATTTTCTATGAAAATATGACTCAAACAAAAATTTTATCGAACAGAGTAGAAATTATTGAAGATAAAATTAATTCAATACAAAATGCAGTTGAAAAATTAATCAGTTATGTTGAACAATAAAAAACTTAAAATAGCCTTGATTCCAATTGACAATCGTCCGATTTGTTATGATTTAATTAAAGATATTTTGTCAATAAACAAAAATATTGAACTTTTTTTGCCCGAAATTGAAGATTTAGGCGGTTTGACAACCGGCGCAAAAATTGATAATCTTTTTAAATTTTTAGAGAATCTTGAATCGATTGATTATTTGGTTTTAAGTCTGGATACGCTTGCTTATGGCGGTTTGGTCGCTTCAAGAAGATGCGAGGATAGTTTTGAAGTAATTAAAAAAAGAATTTTAAAATTCAAAAAAATCATGTCAAAAAAAGAAGCAAAAATTCTTGCTTTTTCTTCAATAATGCGAATTTCAAACAACAACATCAACGAAGAAGAAAAAACCTACTGGCAGGATTGGGGTGAAAAAATCTTTGATTGGTCATATAATTTCCATAAAAAATTTGATATTTCCAATTCTTCAAACATTCCTCCTGCAATTTTAGAAGATTATTTAAAAACAAGAATAAGAAACTTTGAAATTAATAAGCTGTATTTAAAACTGGCAGGGGAAAATTTCTTTGATACGCTTGTTTTTTCAAAAGACGATTGCGCTTCATTTGGCTTAAACATTATTGAAGCAGATATTTTGCAGGAATTAATTAATAAAAATAATATTAAAAATACACTTATTAAAACCGGTGCGGATGAAATCCCCCTTTCTTTGATTTCGCGTGCGTTATCAGATTATGAAAAATTAAAAAATAAAAAAATTAAAATAAACCCGATATTTTTGATGCAAAATTCAATTGATAAAATTTCAAAATATGAAGATATTTCAATCAATAACTGTGTTTTATCGCAAATTTCTCTTGCGGGCTTAGAATTGGATGAAAAAAATCCTGATTTAAATTTAATTGTTAATAATTTTGAAAAAGAACAGGGAGATTTTGTCTTAGGAGAAGTTATAAATTCAATTAATGAAAAATCAAAGGCAAAACTGAAAGAAATTCTAAAAAACACCACCCCCTTTTTGATTGCAGACGTTAATAATGCAAATGGAGCTGATTGCGGGCTGGTTGAATTTTTGTTTGAAAAAACACTTGTGGATAATTTTTGCGGTTTTTGCGCTTACAATACAAGCGCAAATACAATCGGCTGTGCGATTTTAATGTCTTTAACAAAAATGCTTGCGCTCAAGGAAGATTCATTTAATGATTATGCTTTTAAAAAAATTATGTTTATAAGATTCCTTGATGATTGGGCTTTTCAATCAATTTCGAGAAAATTTGTCAGAGAAAAAGGAATAAAAATTAATGATTTTGAAAAAATACTTAATGAAAAAAAAGAAGAATTGAATCAAGATGCTTTTAAAATCAGCAAATTTTTAAACTATTACCCTGAAAAAATCTCATATTCTCTTCCTTGGAAAAGAAGTTTTGAAATCAGAATTGAAGCAGAATAAAATTGAAACAGCAAATAATAAATTTTTTGATATAATCAATTTATGAAACTGGAACTTTTATCCCCTGCTAAAGATTTAAATTGTGCAATTGCCGCAATTAATTGCGGTGCTGATGCAGTCTATATTGGTGCTGATGCATTTGGTGCAAGATTGGGCGCGCGAAATTCCATTGACGATATTAAAAAAGTTGTTGATTTTGCACATATTTTTAATGTCAAAGTTTATATAGCACTTAATACGATTTTAAACGATGATGAACTTGATTTTTGTATAGATTTAATTAAAAGCAAGATTACCCGAAAAACCGTTTGA
>CAPYQR010000085.1 GCA_948742005.1 uncultured bacterium | reverse complement strand
GATAAAGACCCTGAAAAAGGCGTTGAAGCAGCAAAGAAAAGGCTTCAAGAAGCAGGATTGCCGCAAACAGAAGAAAATATTTTTATCTCTGCTGCCTGCAAAGACGGAAATGTTGATAAAGGCATTGAATTCCTGCTTGGAAAAGGCGTTGTTTCAGTTAACAAAACAAAAGGCGATGTCTCGAAAGCTCCTGTTTCAACTGCAGGCGGCAATGGCTACACAATTAATGTTAACGGCAAAAAATATGCAGTTAAATTAGACGGAACTAAAGCTGTGGTTAACGGAAAAACTTATGATATCTCGGTAAAAGCGGGAATTGAAGAATCAAAATCGGCAACATCCGGCGAAGGACAGGAAGTTAAAGCGGCACTACCAGGAAACGTTCTAAGAGTTGAGGTTTCGCAAGGTGATGAAATCGCTGAAGGTGATGTTTTACTTGTTGTTGAAGCTATGAAAATGGAAACGGAAATTAAATCGCCTGTTTCAGGAAAAGTTTTATCTGTTGAAGTTTCACAAGGCGACACGGTTGCTAACGGTCAAACAATGGTAGTAATCGGTTAAGCTGGGAGGTAGATTATGAATATAGGTGAAATTTTTCAACAACTCTGGCATACAACAGGGATTTATAACATGGTTCAACCCGCAGATCCTAACATAACCGCACCGTTTGAGCAATTCTTACATCAATTCGGCTCGCCGATTATGCTTGTAATTTGTTTATTTTTAATGTGGCTCGGTATTAAAAAACAATATGAACCCTTGCTTTTAATTCCAATAGCATTCGGCGGATTTTTATCCAATATCCCGGGGGCAGGGATGACAGAACCGGGCGGATTTTTGAATATTATTTATGAAGCAGGGATTCATCAAGGCGTTTTTCCTTTGATAATCTTTATGGGCGTTGGTGCAATGACAGATTTTGGCCCGTTATTAGCAAATCCTAAAACAGCATTGCTTGGCGGTGCTGCGCAATTCGGGATTTTCGGAGCGTTATTGCTTGCACTTTGTGTTTTTGGCTTCACTTTGCCTCAAGCAGGTGCAATCGGTATTATTGGCGGTGCGGATGGCCCGACATCAATTTATGTAACATCTAAACTTGCTCCTGAATTATTGGGTGCAATTGCAGTTGCTGCATATTCTTACATGGCGCTTGTTCCTGTAATCCAACCGCCTATTATGAAACTTTTGACAACAAAAAAAGAACGTGAAATTCAAATGAGCCAATTGAGAGTTGTTTCAAAACGCGAAAAGATAGTTTTCCCTCTTTTGGTTTTATCTCTTTGCATAATCTTCCTGCCGAGTGCTTGTCCTTTGGTCGGGGCGTTAGCTTTTGGTAATTTATGTAAAGAATGTGGTGTTGTTGAACGTCTTTCAAATACAATGCAGAATGCTTTAATTAATATTATTACAATATTTTTAGGCTTATCTGTCGGTTCAAAGCTTTCTGCTGACCAATTCTTAACTGTTCAAACTTTGTTCATTCTGGTTCTTGGCGTAACGGCATTTTGCCTTGCAACGGCAGCAGGGGTTATTATGGCAAAGATTATGAACTTATTCTCAAGTAAAGACAATAAAATCAATCCTTTGATTGGTTCTGCAGGTGTTTCTGCAGTTCCGATGGCTGCTCGTGTATCAAATAAAGTCGGCTTAGAATATAATCCTAATAATTATCTTCTAATGCATGCTATGGGTCCGAATGTCGCAGGCGTTATTGGTTCTGCGGTTGCTGCAGGGGTGTTATTAACTGTATGCGTTCAATAATGCGTTTTATTAACAAATAAAACAATAAAAAATAAAAACCGATAGGAATAAAAAAATTCTATCGGTTTTTTGTTATTTATAGTACAATATTATTATACAATTAAGAATCAAAAAGGGGAGTATATGGTAGATACTACTGTAAATAATAACTATGATGCCAGTAATATTAGGGTTTTAGAAGGATTAGAAGCCGTCAGGGTTCGTCCCGGGATGTATATCGGGTCAACTTCTCAAAGAGGGCTTCATCATTGCATATATGAAATTGTCGATAATTCAATTGACGAAAGTCTGGCAGGTTATTGCGACACTATTCATGTTACGGTGCATGAGGATAATTCTGTTACCGTTCAAGATAACGGGCGCGGTATTCCCTGCGACATCAAACCCGACAGCGGTAAATCCGCCCTTGAAATCGTTCATACGGTTTTGCACGCAGGAGGGAAATTCGGTGACGGCGGTTATAAAGTTTCAGGCGGGTTACACGGTGTTGGCGCTTCTGTAGTTAATGCTCTTTCAGAAAAATATATCGTTGAAGTATCCAGAGATGGTTTTGTTCACAGACAAGAATATTTAAGAGGCGAACCTACAACAGGCGTTGAACAAATAAGAGAAACACAAGACCACGGCACAAAAACACATTTTTGGCCTGATCCTGAGATTTTTACAGAAACAACAGAAATCGATTGCGAAGTTATTGCAAATCGCTTAAGAGAAATGGCATTTTTAAACAAGGGTTTGAAAATTGTATTCCATGATGACAAAACAAAAAAAGAAATAACATATCATTTTGAAGGCGGTATTGCAAGTTATGTCGAACATTTAAATAAAAACAAAAATGTTTTGTTTGAAAAACCTGTTTACATTGAAAAAATGGTCGAGGGGATAAATGTTGAAATTGCAATGCAATATACGGATTCTTATACGGAAAACGTGTTGTCTTTTGCAAACAATATCAACACCCACTCGGGCGGAACGCACTTGACAGGCTTTAGAAACGGAATCACAAGGGTTATTAATGATTACGCCAGAAAAAATAATATTTTAAAAGAAAAAGATTCAAATCTTGCAGGCGAAGACGTTAGAGAGGGTTTAACAGCAATTGTTTCGGTTAAAATCGGAAATCCTGAATTTGAAGGGCAGACAAAAGAAAAACTGGGCAATGCCGAAGTAACTCCTGCGGTTAATGATGTTATTCGCGATAAATTCCAAGAATGGCTTGAATTTAACCCGAAAGTAGCTAAAACTATTATTGATAAAACCATGCAGGCACAACGTGCAAGAGAAGCGGCAAGAAAAGCAAGGGAATTAACAAGAAGAAAAACAGCTTTAGAATCATCCTCGCTCCCCGGAAAACTTGCAGATTGCTCTTGCAGGGAAGCTGAAAAATGTGAACTTTATATTGTTGAGGGAGATTCAGCGGGCGGTTCTGCTAAACAGGGCAGAAACAGAATGTTTCAAGCAATTTTACCTTTAAGAGGAAAAATTTTAAATGTTGAAAAGGCAAGATTGGATAAAATCTATAATTCTGATTCAATCAAAACAATGATTCAAGCGCTTGGAATAAATATTTCTAAAAACGCAGAAGAAGTTGATGTTGCAAAGTTAAGATATCATAAAGTTGTAATTATGACAGATGCTGATGTTGACGGCGCGCATATTAGAACGCTTATGTTGACATTCTTCTTCAGATACGCGCGTCCTTTGCTTGATAACGGTTATATTTATATCGCACAGCCGCCTTTGTATAAAATTACAACAGGAAAACAAACACAATATTTATATGACGACAGAGCCCTGGAACGTATGGTTCGTGAACGCGGTGTTCAAGGTGCACAATTATTTAACAAAACTAAAGATAAATCAATTAATCAAGAAAAACTTGAGCCTATGATGTATGAAATGGGCAAATATTACAGAGCTTTTTATAATCCGATAATTAACCAGATGCCCTCTGTAATTGTGCGCGGGTTAATCCGTTCGGGAATTGTCCCATCGGATTTTGAAGATGAGAGCAAAATGAAACAGCATTATGAATATTTAGCTCACTATATTCAAGACCATGCACAAAACTACGGAATCGCGGAAGCTAAAAATTACAGGGTTTTCTTAACTTCAAATCCTGAAAATACGAGATTTAACCTTAAAATTGAACTCGGGGATGAACTTGAACCCGTTTTAATTACCCAGCATATGGTTAAATCACAAGAATTTACAAGGTTGAAAGATGCATATCCTAAAATCAGGGAGTTTTTAATTGAAGAAGAAAAAATCCTGAAACTCGAAACAGAACAAGGAACAACTGACATCACATCATTTACCCAGCTTCAAAAACTAATTGAAGACAGAGGACAAAAAGGTATGCAAATCCAACGTTTTAAAGGTTTAGGAGAAATGATGCCCCAGCAATTATGGGAAACAACAATGGATCCTCAAAACAGAACATTAAAAAGAGTAAGTCTGGAAGATGCACAGTTGTGTGATGAATTATTTGATATTTTGATGGGAGACAATGTTGCTCCAAGAAGAGATTTTATTGAACAGAATGCTGTTTATGCAACAAATATTGACGCTTAAAGCATAAATGCTTCTCTGGGCATATAGCAATTTAACTTTATTTATTGTTAAATTGCTATATGTTTTTAAAAGCTTCTTCAAGCATTTCATAATAAAGTGCAAAAGCATCAAGATTTAAGGTTTTTCTTGTTTTTAAAATCCCTCTTGCAACTTCACATTCTGTTTTATATGCTTCTTTTTCTTTTAAAGCTGAAAAAGAACAATATTTCCGCATGTCTTCGCATAATTTTTCAAGTTTTTCGTCTTGCGCAATTTTTACAATCCCGTCATTCATCATAGCATCAAACCTTTGAGGGTTGTTAAGAACAAATTTAATTGTTTCGACAAAAACTTTTTCAAAAATTCTGTTCATTCTGTCTTGAAAAGCTTTTTCATCTTTATAATTATTCAATTTTAAAAGTTCTTCTTTTGAAACATTGCGTTTATTCGGTAGAAATCTTCCGTATTTTTCATTATTTTGAATATCCTGCATGTTCATAAAAAACATCTTTAAAAAATCAGCCTGAAGTTCCGTATCAAATTTCCTGAAAGCAATTGAACACAATGTCGGAATCATGGCGTTATAATTCCAATCATCCGATAAAGTTTTTAAAAATTCCGCTTCCTGTCCCTCTTTTGATTGACGATAATGCGTAAATTCATGTGCAATATCCATTGCTTCAATCAAAGCCTTGTTTTTGTCGTTTGAAACAGATGTTTTAACAAAAATTTCATGGTCACAGTCTTTATAATCCTTATCCATTCTTGCTGAGAAAAATGCGCAATAATCCCTCCAGTTATCAACTGAATAAGCAAGTTCTTCAATTGGAATAACTTCTAAATCAGGAGCTGCTTTTTGAATTAACGGCAGCGGATTAAAACCCTCACAGCCGCTTTTTGGTTTTATTGCTTCACTATAAATTTCAATACCTAAATTTTTACCATCTTCAACTGTTTTTGGCAGCGGTTCAAATTTTGCACCAAAAGAAACAGAATTAAAAGCAAGATTACCCGAAAAACCGTTTGAATAAAGCGATTTAAATGGAGTGGATGAAATAGTGGATGAATTTAAAAGATTTTTATTATTTGATTTTTGTTTTTGTGCAAAATTAATTTCTTTTTTGTAATTTGAAGCATTAAAAGCATTTAAACCTGACAATTTCATATTAATAACCAGCTGTTTCCTTTTTTATTACAAAGATAAAATTATAAAACATAAAAATCAAAAAAATTGCCATGGTATTTTAAATGCTTTTAATAATCATTTCACAATTTTTGCAATCAAATAAAAGTTTATATTTAATTTTTGATGCTTCATCAATCAAAAATAAAAAATCATCCTCGATTTTTTTATCACATCCTAAAAATATTTTTTTAAGACAATGCTTTGTGCGCATTAATTCTTTGTTTTTTAAAGCTGTTATTTTGTTTGAATCAATCATCTTTTCAAAACAATCTTGTGTTATTTTGCAATTGCATAATTCATAAAACTCTTTTGCTTTTTTATTATAAACGTTGGATTTATAATCCATTGAATTTTCACTAAATTGAGCAATATCAAGAGGTTTTTGCGTTTTTGTTTTGTATCTTGATAAAATTTTCTCTACTAGCTTTTCGCTTAATTTTCTTCTTAAATCGTTTAAAATTGATAAAGGAATAAATTTCAACTCTTCAATCTTAAAGATGATATTTTCAACAATAAAAGGGGTGTTTTGCATTTTTGAAAAAGATTTTTGATAATTTTGTTTCATTTTTTCTTGGTTTTGTGCAATTTCAAATTCTAAAATTGAAATTGAAACCTTGTTTTTATTAATATCGTAGATAATTATTTCATCCTTTTCAATAATAACTTCAACTTCAAGTTTTCTTGAAGTTTTTGTTAAAGTTAGAATTTTATTAAATTCAAAATCCAAATTTCTGAAAACTTTATCTCCTTTTTTGAAAATTTTATTCAGATTTTCATTTTTATTTGGGAAAATTTTAAATCCGTCTTTTGTTTTTTCAGCTTTATTAATTAAGCAGCCTGAACTTAGTTCACCAAAAACAAGCCCGTCCTGGGGGTTTAGGATTAAATTTTTATTTTTAATTTTAATAGTAAAATTATTCTCGCTTATTGCTTGAATTACTCCGATTTCTTCACCTAAAGATTTTGGAGTTGCAAAATTATAGATATTATCTTTTTTGTTGAATAAATAATCATCACAAAACCCACGGTTGAATGTTTTTGAAATATCGGGGGTAAAATCTTTAATTATTTTGCCAAAACCTGTTCTTTGATATTTTGGTGCAAGTTTTTCAAGCAAATTATTAAAATATAAGGTTTGATTTTTAACATAGTTTTCATCTTTCAATCTTCCCTCGATTTTAAAACTCATAACTCCCGAATCAGCAAGCTTTTCAAGATGATTTGATAAATTATTATCTTTTAGGGATAATAAATATTTATTTTTAGCAAGAATTTTACCGTTTTTATCAACTAGAGAATATTTTTTCCTGCAAGCTTGTGCGCAAGCACCTTTGTTTGCGCTGCGTCGGGAATTTGCGCCAAAATATGCCGACATGTAACATTGACCCGAATATGAAACACATAAAGCACCCGAGACAAAATGTTCAAGTTCAAGCGAGGTATTTTTCCTTATTTTTTGAATTTCATTTAATGAAGTTTCTCTGGGTAAAATTACTCTTTTAATTCCGAGATTTTCAAAAAACTTAATTTTTTCTATTCCGCGATTATCACATTGTGTACTTATATGCAAAAGAATCGGGGGAATTTTTTGAAATAAAGATAAATATAAAATTGCAAAATCTTGAA
>CAPYQR010000084.1 GCA_948742005.1 uncultured bacterium | reverse complement strand
ATATTCAAGCTGTTTGATTATGATTTTGACAAAAAAGGCTGTCTTGTTATTCCTGCGGGCGGAAAAAACCAAGTTGCAAGAAAATATTATTCAATGATTGAGGAATATAATCTGCCGATATTTATTTTGCTGGATTATGATGCTTTGCAGATTAAAAAAATTATCGATAAAAAATTAAGAGATAAAGACAAGATTTACATTATCAAAAGCGGAGAATTTGAGGATTTAATTCCGTATAATATTTTAAAAAATACAATAAATAATTTTCATAAATATGAATTTAATTGTAATTTTGATGATTTTAACAAATCCTTTCCTGCGGTTAAAAATCTTGAACTAATTTACAGGAAATATGGTTTTGGAGAATTTAAAAAAGCACAGTTTGCACACGAATTGAATAATTATATTCAAAATAATTGTTCAAAACAAGACTTTTTGAATTCTGAAACAGAAGAAATGGTTAATGCTTTTTGATTTGTAAATTATTAATTATTGTAAAAAATTTGCCTTAAAATATCGCTATTATATTACATCGGTAGTATAATAGTAATTGTATTGACATTTTGTTGGAGAACAGGTTTTTTATGGAAATTTCTTCTTTATCGGGAAGTAATTATAATGCACAAATTAATAAAAAAACTAAAAACACAAAAAAAATAAAGCTTTTCCTGGGGGTTTCGGCAATGAGTGCTTTATGTTTAGCAGGGCGTATGTCGGGAAAAGATGTCAATATTGATTCTTCAAAAGCCTTTAGTGCTTTGTTTGATTCATTAAGTTTAGATAAACTTTCATTGAGTTTAAACGGTATTAAAAGCTCTTTTTTAAGTCCTTTTATAGAAAATATTGCTGTTTTTAAATCAAAACTTTCATCTTGTATTGTTAATTTTAGCGGTATTTTTGATAAAAATCCTGAATTAAATTTTGAATCGACAAAAGGTGTTCATCAAGGCTGAAGCTTTGATTTTACGGTTTGCAGAAAATTTTTAATATCAATTGGCTTGGTTATATAAGAATTAATATTATATTTTTTTGCTTTTTCTTTGTCGCAATCCATTGCAAAAGCCGAAATTACAACAACTTCACATAATTTTATTTTTTCTTTATTTAACTTTTCCAAAAGTTCAAAACCGTTCAATTTTGGCAATTGTATATCTAAAATTATTAAGTCGTATTTATTTTTTTTTATTTTTTTATATCCCTCAAGCCCATCTTCTGCACAATCTACATCGTAATTTTGGGATTTTAAAATATCATTGAATAATTTTAAATTCAATTCATTATCTTCAATTATTAAAATTTTTTTTCGTTTATCCATGATTAATTCTGCGTTATTGAACAATATTTGAAAAATTCATAATAAAAGTCGTTCCTTTGTTTACTTCGCTTTCAAGGGTAATTTTGCCGTTGTGAAGCTTGACAAGCTCTTTTGTAATTGTCAGCCCGAGCCCTGTTGAGCTTTGATTTTTTGTATAAATATTGTTCAGATGTACAAATTTTTTAAAGATTTTTGAATGATATTTTTTATCAATTCCGATTCCGTTGTCTTTTATTTTTAGAATGTAATTTTTGTTTTCGCTTTTATGTTCAATAATTATTTTGCCGTTTTTTGATGTAAATTTAATTGCGTTAGATAAGAGATTGTATAAGATTTGTTGAAATTTTTGGTTATCGGCAGAAATTTCTCCTGAAAAATTATTTTTAAAAATAACTTCAATATTTTTATTGCAGTATAAGGGTTCTAGAATATTAATAACTTCATTTATTGAATTTGCAGGATTTAAAACAATCGGGCAAAATTTCATTACGTTTGATTCAATTTTTGATAAATCAAGAATTTCATTAATCATTCCAAGCAGGTGTAAGCCTGAAATTTGAATGTCTTTTATATATTCTGCTTGTTTTTCATTTAATTTGCCAAAAATTTCGCTGTCAAGCGCCTGTGAAAAACCAATTATTGCATTTAACGGTGTTCTTAGTTCGTGCGAAATATTTGCTAAGAAAAGATTTTTTGTTTTATCTATTTCTTGAAGTTTTTTGTGTTGTTTTTTGATAATTGAATATGCGTTTTCTTTTTCTAAAAAAGCTTCCTGCATTGCTTTTAATTGAATTTTAAAAACATCATTAAGCTCATAATCTTTTATTTTATAACTTAAAATTTTAGTAATCGTCCTGAATTCTTCAATAATTTTGGCGGATATTTCTTCATTTGAACTCAAAGTACAAAAACCAAAAAGCGAATCTTTAATTGAAAGCTTTACAAAAAGGGAGTTTTGGTTTAATAATTCATCTTTTTCCGTTTTGATTAATAAAAAATCTTCATTATTATTTAAAATTTTTTCAATTAATTCTTTGTTAATGCAATAATTTTTAAGAGTGTTTTGGGTATTTTTTTTATTGTTGTTTTTAAATGCTTTTAATTTGTAACTTGTATTTTCGCAAAAAAATACAGCCAGAGTTGAATCGGCATGTATTTTTGAGATTTTTTCTAAAATTTTATTGTAAAAATTAATATCATTAATGTCATCAAAATCAAGAATTTCTTGAATTAAATTAAAAGTATTTTTGTTTAATTTTTCCATAATTTTAGTATTTTTAATTTAATTAAAATTAAATATATAACCGCCCTTTGTTGCGTTTTTTAAAATGTCTTGCGAAACTTTTGTTCTTAAGTTTTTAATGTATTTATATACATAATCGCAAGGCAGGTCTAAAATGACTGCTAAATCTTTTGCATAAACAATTTCGCCTTTGTTTTGATAAAATGTGCTAAAACCGTATTTTCGCGCTCCGTTAAGGGTTTAATACAGGTTAGTTTGCTTTTAATTTCATTTATTTTATCATTTTGCGGCTGTGATAAAATTTCGTTTTGAATTTTTTGTGATTTTTTTGCAATTTTGACAATATCGTTTTTGCCTTGCGCTGTGCGTGTTGTATAAAGTCTTTTTTCGTTTTGCATTACGATATCAATAATATCGCTTGTTTTTTTGTCTTCTTCAAGCGTTTTGCCAAGTCTTTTTGCGTATTCCTCCAATGTAATCTTTTCTAAAGAGCTTCTCCATTGTCTTATTTCTTCTTTAGTTAGATACTGACTCATTGAATCCCCCATAAATTAACTATTTATAATCATCTTGTTATCTTAGTTATATCATAATCATTTTCTAAAATCAGCAAATATTGCATAACGTAAATTTTTTTTAAAAAAGTTAATTTTGTCTGATTTTGCCTTGACAAAAAAAATGCCTTAAAATTATTTTCAAGGCATTTTGATTTTGATTTGTGATAATGTTTAAAGATTAAAATTAATCTTTTGCATGTCCTGCTGTACCTAAAACGTCAACCATTTTATGTTTAACCATTTCTTTAACAGCTGTTCTGCCGGGACCCATGTATTCTCTGGGGTCAAATTTTTCAGGATGTTCAACGAAAAATTCACGGATTGTTGATGTCATTGCTAATCTTAAATCTGTATCAATGTTGATTTTAGCAACACCGTGTTTTGAAGCATAGTTTAACATATCTTCAGGAACACCTTGTGCATTTGGAAGTTTTCCGCCATATTTATTACATTTTGCAACAAATTCTTGCGGAACGGAAGAAGAACCATGTAAAACCAAAGGATAATCAGGAAAACCTGCAGCAGCAAGTGCATCTTTGATTTCAGTCAAACGTTTAAAGTCCAGTTTTGCTTCGCCTGCAAATTTGTAAGCGCCATGTGATGTTCCGATAGCAACAGCTAATGAATCACATCCTGTTTCTTTGACAAATCTTACTGCTTCAGCAGGGTCTGTATATGTTGAATCGGCAGCCGCAACTTTAACGTCATCTTCAACGCCTGCCAATTTACCAAGTTCAGCTTCGACAGAAACTCCTCTTTGATGAGCATATTCAACAACTTTTTTTGTTAAAGCAATGTTTTCATCAAGCGGGAATCTTGAGCCATCTATCATAACGGAAGAAAAACCGCCGTCGATACAAGCTTTGCAGATTTCAAAATCAGCACCGTGGTCAAGGTGGAGTGCTATTGGCACGGTTGTTGTAGCTAATGCTGCTTCAACTAATTTAATTAAATATGTTTGATTGGCATATTTTCTTGCCCCTGCTGAAACTTGAAGAATAATCGGAGATTGAGTTTCTTCTGCCGCTTCTGCGATACCTTGTAGAATTTCCATGTTGTTAACATTGTATGCACCGATTGCATAACCGCCTTTTAGGGCTTTTTGGAACATTTCATTTGTTCCGACTAATTTTCTTTCTGTCATAAGTTTTTATCCTTTAAATAAAATACCTCTATGTTTTTAATTTACAACAAAAATTTTTACAGGCAAGTTTGTGTAAAAATCATCAAAATATTAAAAAATGTAACATTTTTTTTAATATTTTTAAAGAAGTTGCTAAATTATGCCGATAAATTAATTGGTGTGAACAATATTTGAGTAAAAGGTTTAATTAAATTAAACAAGAAAGCAGGAAAATATGGCAGATGAAAGATTGAATGCAACAGGTTTGGTTAATATTTTAACACAGCTTTATAAAACCAAAGATTCAGATTCAAAGGTTGATAAAGATACTTTTCAAAACGCATTTGAGGAAGCAAATGCTAATGGCGCAGGTGTTTCAACAAAAGATTTGCTTGCACAAATTGAAGCTGATACAGGAATCGCGCTTGATGATTTTTCTAAAAACGAACAAGATGCAATTAATCAAACACTCTCAGCTCTTTCTGATGATAAAGATTCCTTTGAAAGCTATCAGGATTTGATTGATATTTCTCAAGAATATTTTGACGAATTAGATTCTTCTAAAGTTTTAGGTAATCTTAATTATGTTATTTCAACAAAAGACAATGAAGTAGTTGCAGGAGTTGAATTAAAATCTGATGAAGTGAAAGCATCAGATAAAGAAACTAAAACAAAAGAAAAATCAACATCAGACAATTCAAGCTATATAAAAGTTGAAGGCAAAGGGCATGATTACGGCGATAAAGGTTATGCTCAGCTTGTGACTAACGGTGATGATTATAAAATGCAAATTTGTCTGCCTGATGGCACAATTGTAAAAACACGCGAATTAACAGAGCAAGAAAGAGAAGATTTCGGACTTCCTCTTTTAAACGAACGCGGCGAACTGGATGACGGAAAAGGTAAAACAACAGAAGCGGACGGTTCAAAATCAAATGGTTCTAATGACTCAGGCTCTGTTGATGAATCAACAAGTCCTGCTGAAGATACTTCTGTTGACGGTCAAGAAAGCCCCACGGAAGCGGGCGTAGAAACGGTGGAAGTTGACGGCGTTGAACAAGAAACAGTCGGCAACACAGGTTTAACCGAAGATGCTCTTAATGCTTCGCGCGAAACCAGAGAAAAAATAGCCTCGTTATATGCTCAAGTGTCAAATGATGATGCTAATGAGGGATTTTTTGGCAAGATTGGCGGTTTTGTTAAAGATTTATGCAATACAAAATATTCATCTAAAAATATAAATGCTGCAATCAAAGAACTTGAACAAAAAGGCGATAAAGTTACAGAAGAAGATATACAACGAGTTCAAGAGATGATTGACATCCACAATAAAAAATCAGGCGGAGCAGCAAATAAAACAGGTAATGTAGCAGCAGCCGTAGGTGGAGTTGCGGCTGGAGTTGGAACAGTTGCAGGTGCTATAGCGCTTGGTGTTGTTAGTGCGCCGGTTTCAGTTCCCGCTGCGATTATTGGTGTTACGGGAGCATTTTTAGGCGGTGCATTAAGTAAGATTTTAGTAAAACAAGCAGATAAAGCGACAAACGAAGTAAAAGGCGATGCCTTGAACGGTCAGGAAATGCTTAAAGACGGCGCAACCGGGGGCGCAATCGGTGCTTCTGCTTATGGAATTATTAAAGGCGGTATCGGTAAGATTGCCAAAGGCTCATGGGGGCTTATTAAAAAAGCGGGCGGTGCAATCGGCAGTGCCGTCAGGGGTGCTGTTTCTAAAGTCGGCACAGTAGTAAGCGGCAGCAAAACTACCAAGACAGTTGCTGATGCAGGAAAAGCAGCAACAAGAGCGGGAGTTTTCTCTAAAGTTGCAAACGCTGCTTCTAAAGGCGTTAAGGCTGTAGGCAGTTTTGTCGGAAAAATATTTAAAAAAGCTCCAAAACCCTCAAGCGCCCCTACTTTACCGGCATTAGCCGCAGGAAGCGCTGTTAAGGCAACATTTTCAGAAGTTGATTCGCAAAACATATAAGTTGTGAAATTTAAATTTTAACATCATAAATGCTTTTAATGATATTATTAATATTGTTAAAAGCATTTTTGTGAGGTTTTATGAAAAAAATTGTTATAGCATCTGACCATGGCGGATTGGAATTAAAAAACAAAATAAAAAATTATCTGGCTTTAATTGGTTATGAAGTTTTGGACTTGGGTACGGATTCTTTTGATTCTTGTGATTATCCTGTGTATGCTAAAAAATTATGTAAAAAAATTTTGAACAATGAATTTGAAAAAGGAATTTTGTTTTGCGGTACAGGTCTGGGTATGCAAATTTGTGCAAACAGATTTAAAGGAATAAGGGCGGTTTGTGTTTGTGAATCTTATAGTGCAAAAATGTCGCGCGAGCATAATAATTCTAATGTTTTAACGCTTGGCGCAAGGGTTTTAGGGGATGAAGCAGCTAAGGAAATCGTTAATGTTTGGCTGAATACTGAATTTTTATCGGGAAGACATCAAAAAAGACTTGATATGATTGATGGTTAATAACAGATATTAATTAATATGTACAAGCTTGTATTAAAGAAATTTTCATTGTAAACTTTATTTTAGAGATAGAACACATTTAAGGAAGCTTACATGTTTGAGAGATTTACGGAAAAAGCAATTAGAGTTATAATGCTTGCGCAGGAAGAATCGCGCAGATTAGGACATAATTTTGTCGGAACAGAACAACTTTTACTCGGTTTGATTTCGGAAGGCACGGGTATAGCCGCAAAAACACTTAAGTCTATGGGTGTTAATATAAAAGAAGCAAGAGAGGAAGTCGAAAAAATAATCGGCAGAGGCTGCGGTTTTGTTGCGGTCGAAATTCCCTTTACACCCAGAGCTAAAAAGGTTTTAGAATTATCATGGGATGAAGCAAGACAATTAGGACATAATTATAT
>CAPYQR010000083.1:4161-7291 GCA_948742005.1 uncultured bacterium | reverse complement strand
AAACGGGAACGGCGGTGCGACAACCGTGAGAGTCATTAATTCCTCGGGCGCAATCCTCTGGGAAATTAACGCAAACGGCGGAAAAAAGGGAGTTGATGCTACAGCTGGTTCTGCAGGAGCAGGCGGAGGAGGCGCAAGCGCTTCAAGTTCTGCGGCAGGAGGCTCAAAAGGCTCGGGCGGAGGCTCAAACACCTCAAATTCTTCAAGTAATGTCCAGGGAGCACAAGGCGCAGGCGCAGGTTCAAGCTACGGCGCAGGTGGAAAAGGCGGAACAATCATCGTTAACCAAAACGGAAAACAAGGCGAAATAGCGCCTGCAAAAGGCGCAAACGGATACGCCAAGATTGATTATGTTCAACTTACAAGATAAAAAAAGGCATTAACGAAAAATCATTAATGCGTAATATATTTAATATTTAAAACAGTTCATGCAATCGGAGGCTTTTTGCCTCCCTTTTTTTAAGCTGGTTATGAATTTTCAAGATAGTTTGCAAATTTTTTATCAACATCAAAATAAAATCCGCACCCATCAAGCATTGTAACGCCCTCATAGATTAATTCGGGGTTGATATCAGGATAATCCCTGCAGAAAATCGGGCGAAAGGGATAAATTTTGCATTTATTTTCTTTTGAAATGAATTTACATTCAAAAGTCAATGCGCCGTTTTGAAAATCTTTTTTGTTTTCTATAACGCCTGAAATTTTATAGTTTCTGTAGTATCTGTATTTTTTCTGCATTTGATAAAAAATTTTTTCGTCTTTAATATATCCGTCTTTTGTTGAAAATAGAATATTCCGACAGCATTTTCCGCATCTTTTGCATTTTCCTTTAACAACATACTTTGATGAAAAAAGTTTTGTTTTTATTGAAAAAATTACATCTTGAGCAAAATTTTTAATACTTTCTATCTTCATAATTAGTCATGCTTTATTATATTATACTTTATTTTTCATTTTTTTAAAACCATTTTATTCTCCAACTACGATAAAACTGCTTATTGCAATCCAATGCTGAAGATTTTCTATATCAAAAACTTGAATAAAATATTTTCCTGATTCCGATAATGTAAAATAATCTTTAAAATAACTTTTGTCCTTTATTCTTGATGTTATGTTGCGGATTCTTTGAAAACCGCCAACATGCGCATTTGGGTTTTGTTTTACTATTTGATATTTTATATAATCGCTTTTAAAACCCTCGGGGTTATATAAAACAAAATAAATCTTTGAATTAACCTTGAAGTATTGCTTTGGAATAACATCATCAATTTTTGCTTTTGAAATATCAGGATCATTTGATGTCAAAATCAAAACAGCATCCTGCTTTTTGCGCAAAAAACCGGCATTTGCATTTGAAATAGAAAAAATCAAAACCGCAATTAAAATTAATATGAAAAATTTTAATCCTGTTTTTTTCATTCTTTAACTTGGACTATTGAATCATAAAGCGTTTTAACATGGTCTTTTAAGGCTTCTTTTGTTTGTTCGTCACCGGATAATTCAATTGCTTTTTCGTAAGATTGGATTGCTTCTTGGGAGTTTTGATTTCCCTCAAGAGCCAAACCTTTTAGTTGGTAATAATCTGCAATGTTTTTTTCTAATTCCAATGCTTTATCAATATCTTTAAGACTGTTTTGATAATTTTTATTTTCATAAGCAATCAATGCTTTGTTATAGTATATATTATCATCAAAAGAATCAATTTCTTGTGCTTTGTCTAAAATTGTATAGGCGGTTTCTAAGTCTTTTAATTCATACAATGCCTGTGCGTAGTGCACAAGAGCATCTTTGTCCGTGTTATTTATTTGAATTGCTTGTTCATAGTAATTTTTTGCAAATACATTCATCCCTAACGACAATGATGAATCTGCAAGCCCGATAATAACGCGGTAATCATCCTGCATTGTTTCAATAAGCTTAGAATAAATATCGCGTGCGTTTTTAAATTCGCCTTTTTGATAATAATCCTGCGCTAAACTTATAAGATTTTCATTCATGTCTTTTTGAATGTCAGTATAGCTTATTTGCTCTTTTGCAAGTTTTTCTTCGGGTAATTTTAAAAGATTTGCGTATATTTGCGAAGCTTTTTCATATTCGCCAAATTGTCCTAAAATAACCGCTTTGTTATATTGCGCATTAATATTCAAAGGGTCGGATGATAAAACTTCATCATAATGATTTAAAGCTTTGTCAAATTTTGCACTGTTTTGATAAACATGAGCCAAATGAAGAGCGATTGTTCTGTCGTACGGGTTTAATTTTTTGCATTCGTTTAAGGTTAAAATCGCTTTTTCGTAGTTTTTTTCCTGCATGTATAAATTTGCAAGATTAAGATAAGCATTTTTTGCTTCAGGATAAGTTTTTATGTATGATTCATATTGTACAATCGCGTTTTTCGGCTGGTTGAGTTTTTCAAGTAAAAGCGCATAATCAAACCTTATTGAATCCATTTGATTATCTAATAAAAGAGCTTGTTGAAAGTTGTTTTGCGCTTCTTCAAGTTTTTCAAGCTTTAATTGTGCAATTGCTAAATCAGCAAAGCTTACAGCATCGTTTTCGTTAATACCTGTTGCGCTTTTAAAGGTGATTTCGGCTTTTTGATAATCTCCTTTTTTTAATAAAGCGCTTCCGTAATTTGCATAATCCCGAAACTCTTTAGGATTTGTCCTTAGGGCAGAAGCGTAATATTCAATTGCTTTATCGTATTCTTTTGAATCAAGATACAGGTTTGCAACAGAATTTTGCCCTTCTAAATCTGCAGGGTAAGATTTTAAAAATTCCAAATAAGCATCAATTGCGCCTTTTTTATCGCCTTTTGAGGTTTTTGCCTTGGCGATATTCAGATAATTATATTTATAAACGCTCATTAAATTTTGCGCTTTTTCATAAGCTACAACAGCATTATCGTAATCATAAGTCTGCATGTATAAATTACCAAGGCTTATATACAAAAATCCATCATCGGGTCTTATTAAAATGGCCGTTTTATAAGCCTCGATTGCTTCGGGGTATTTATTTAAAAATGTATATAATCCTGCGAGTTTGATGTTTAAGCTTGCATCATCGGGAGAATATGTTAAAGCTTTTCTTATATATTCTAAAGCTTGAGCATAGTTTCCCTCTTGTTCCT
>CAPYQR010000083.1:0-4151 GCA_948742005.1 uncultured bacterium | reverse complement strand
TTTCATAACAATATTATTAAACTTATAATCATAAAATGCAACAACAAAAAAATACAACTACAAATTTTTTAACATTCGATTGTTTCTTATGTTTTTTTGAATTAGTATAAATTTTATGGGTGATGTGAGGTAGAATTTGCGTTTAACCTTTAGCAAATATAAAAAAGCATTAACAATTTTAATTTTCTTAACTTTATTAAGTCTAAATTCTGCTGTTTTTGCTTATGGATTTGATGATTGTAAATCGATTGATGAAATCGATTCAATCAGAGCAGAACTTTTTTATGCTTATGATAAAACCTCGCCTGCCTATTTAAAAATCAAGCAAAAACTTGATAAATTAATCACAAAAGAAAAACTTGATTATTCCTTAGAAAATCGTTTCAAAGATGCAATAAGATTAATCAACAACCAAAACTACGGCGCTGCAAGTTATGAAGTTATTAATTTAATTGAAGCGGAATATAACCTTACAAAATGTTACGAGATGCTTGCGGATATCAGCCGTTTGAGCGGTAAATATCCTTATAAAGCGGAAAATTATTATATTCTTGCTCTAAAAGCAGACAGCAGCAATATCACAGCACAATATAAGCTTGCAAAACTTTATTTTACTAACAATAAAAATTCTCTGGCGCTTGAATATCTGCGTGATATTGTTAATACAAACAAAAATGAAAAATTGTTAATTGATATAAGAAATTTAATTTTAAATCAGGTTGTTCCGCAAAATAAATATGATGCAAATAACCTATATGAAATCTTGGGATATGTTTATTTAAAACTAAATCTTCCTGATGAAGCATTTAATGCTTTTGAGAAAGCAATTGAGGCAAATGATGAAGATATTTATTTGAAATATTATCTTGCAGATATATACTATTCTCAAAATATGCTTGATGAAGCGCTGAATTTATATAAAAAGATTATCGCACAGCAACCCTCTGATGGGCAAATCCGTTTAAGTGCGGCAAAAATTTATGAAAAAAAAGGCGATTTGTTATCTGCTTACAAACAATATCTTCAAATTTTAGCGTATGATAATGACAATTCAAATATTAAATATAAAATCTACAAGCTCCACCGCGGATATGACCCTGAAACGATTTTAAAAAGAGTATATCTAAACAAGCGTAATTTTGTTTTAACGAGCGAAGAATTTTTAGATTTTGCAAAAATTTTAAAAGAAAAAGGTGAATCAAAAGCCGCAGAAAAATTTATTTCGGCAGCTAAAAATTATGAATCCGACAGCAAGGATTCAATTGCAAAACTTGATTCCAGTGCAAAACAAAACTTGAACGCACAAAATAATCAAAAAGCACCTTTAAAAACCTATATTCAAAAAGAAGAACCGACAAAAATCGCTCCAAAAAAAGAACCCAAACTAAAACCTGAAATTAAACAAGAAAAACCTCAAATTGCTCAAAATCAGCCTGTTCAAAATCAACCTTTGCAAAATGAACCCTTAAAAACAAATGCGATTCAAAATAATACACAAATAAATAAAGCTCCGAAATTAAAGCCCGAAATCAAACAAGAAAAACCTCAAACCCCAACCCAAACTCATACGCAAGCCCAAATCCAAAACAAACCTCAGACACAACAACAGCTTCAAAACAAACCTCAACCCCAAACAAAAGTTGATTCTCAACCAAAATTAAAACCTCAAATCACGCCTGCGCAGGTTGAAACACCGATTGTACAATCTGCAAAATCAGCACAAGCAAAAAGAAACCAGGAACAACAAACACAAAAGCAACAAACACAAACGCAGCCAAAACTTCAGCCAAAGCTTAATGAAAATCCAAAACAACAAATTCAGCAAAAACAACCAACACCAAGCAAAACCCAGACAAAAACAACCCAAAATGCAAAACAAATTCAAAAAAGTAATGAAATCATGGGCGCGTTGACTCCTGAGCAAGAAAAGAAAATTCTGCAGGAAATTTCAAAACCATTAAAAGTTGATAAAACCTCAAAAAAATATTTGGAATTTAAAAAAGTCGTTGATAAATATCAATCAATTGAACCAAAAGATAAATTAACCTATGTTGCAATTGCAAACACATATAAATTAATGGGCGAATTATATCTTGCAATTGATAATTATAATAAAGCACTAAAACTTGAACCGACTGATTCGGATATTCAATACAATCTTGGTTTAACAAATATGGAGCTTGATAAATTTGAAACTGCAAAAACACATCTGGAAAAAGCAATCAATCTTGATCAAGATAACCAAAAAGCAATTACTCTGCTTTCTTTTGTAAATCAAAAAATAATCACAAATATTATTAATATAGCTTATGGAAAATTTGAAAAAGAACAATATGTTCCCGCTTTTCAGATTTTGGATTCTGCAATTAAAAAATATCCAAAAAATGCACAGTTATATTATTACCGTGCTTTAGTTTTCGATAAAATGAACCGTAACGCTGCTCAAATTATTGATTTGCAAAAAGCAATCGAGCTTGACCCGGGTTATTATATGTCTTATTATCAACTGGGTTTAGCTTATGAAAAAATAAGAAACGAAAGAAGTGCGCTTGTTGCTTATGAAAGATTTTTATCAACAGAACCTCCCGAAAAAGACCTTGTTGATGAAGTTGTAAAAAAAGTAACACAATTAAGTAAAAAATATTATTAAATTAAATCTTAAGGAAAAAATAATGGAAAAAATCGCAATAGTAATTCCCGCAAGATATGCTTCAACAAGATTATGTGCAAAACCTCTGCTTTTGGTTAATGGTAAACCAATAATTCAATATGTTTATGAAGCGGCAAAAAAATCCAAACTCGCGCAAGAAGTTATTGTTGCACTGGACGATGAAAGAATCGCATCTGCTGTTCAAGCTTTTAATGGTAAATTTGAAATGACGGATAAAAATCACAAATGCGGTTCAGATAGAATTGCACAAGTTGCACGCAATCATGATTTTGATTATATTTTGAATCTTCAAGGCGATGAGCCTCAAATTACACCTGAAGTTATAGATTTGGCTATTGAAACGTTGATTAAAGAAAAAGACACGGATATTTCAACCCTTGTGCGCCAAATTAAAGACAAAGAACAAATTAACAATCCGAATTGTGTCAAATGTGTTTTTGATAATAACTTTAATGCTCTTTATTTCTCAAGATGCCCGATTCCTTATGCAAGAAATGAGAATCAAGCGCCTTATTATGCTCATATAGGGATTTATGGCTATAAAAAAGAATCTTTAATTAAAATGACCTCGCTTGCGCAGGCTGACCTTGAAAAACAGGAAAGTTTAGAACAGCTGAGAGCGCTTAAATACGGCATGAAAATAAAAGTTGCAATTACCGATTTAAACCCTATTGGGATTGATACGATTGAAGATTATGAAAAATTTAAAAAAATAATTGAATCAAAGACATTATAAATTTAAATTTTTAGGCGCTTCAATTTTTACAGGTTTTGCATTTTTGTAAAAATCGCGCTGTTTTTCTTCTGTTCCGTCAAGATTTTTAGTTGTTAATTTTTCAAAGTCGATTTTTGCGGAATTTGTCCCTAATAAAAACATCATATCCAAATGTGCAATGTCGCGCACAAAGTCATAGGAAAGAATAAATTTTAAATCAGGCGGACCAATGATTGCATAAAATCTTGTTTCGGTTAAAAGGTCTTTTTTATAATTATCTTTTAAAGGTGAAACATTAACCCTGAAACCGAGCGCAAATTTATCTCCAAAATTAAATTTTTCATTCATTGATATTGTTGATTTACCATAGCGGTATCTGTCAAATTCAAAAGGACTTTCGCCGTGTTCACCTGTTAAAAAATAAGCTATACTTGATTCCCAACATTTTAATTTTGTTGTAATAAAAGGACCGATTCTTGCGACCCCTGCGGTTTCACCCGAGCCGTATACCGTTGCCGAACCTTGGGCAATTAAGCCTGATGAAAAGGCAAGGTCTTGTTCTTGATTTTTAAATTTAAAAAATGTTTTTCTTAATTCTGCCATGTATCTGAATCTTGTTGTGGCATAAGCATTTTCCTGATCATGTTTTTGGTAATCAGAGAAAATTCCGGCATATACCCCGTTGTTAAAACGTACATCCAAGTCTTCATTATATAAAGACTTTTGATATTCCAACTGTGCAGCATATCCGGAGCGCCTTGAACC
>CAPYQR010000082.1 GCA_948742005.1 uncultured bacterium | reverse complement strand
GTTTAAGCTGTACATTTATGCAAATCGAGTAAAATAAAATTATATCAACAAAGATTATGATAAGTAAGCTTGAAAAGAAATTTAACCCCTTTAATCTTTTAAATAAACCGCAGATTTTCGCATAAGAATAAAAAATAATTATTGCTAAAATATTTATCATTGTTACAAGATAAAAATCTGAATCTGCCGTTGGAAATATGTGCCCTGCAATAAAAAACATAATATCGGCAATGGCTTGAAAAAATGATTGCAGTTTTTCTTGAACTATTTCTCTCCATAAAAAAATGTATAACAGTACCATTAAACAATATTGTATAATTGGTTTTATATTTTTTCTATTAAATAATTTTATATCTTTGCTCATAAAATACCTTTAACTGAGGCGAGAAAAATCTCGCCTCAGTTAATATTAGTGCTGTTACCAGAATTTGTCAAGTTCTTCTTTTTTTATGAAAATATCATGTATTGTAAAGAATGGTTTTAAATTTCCATCTAACATTCTATTTCTTCCTGCTTGATTTATTGGGGTTTTATTTTCTTTATTGAAATCATATGTGTCATAAACCTGCGCATGGAAATTACCGTATTTATCAACATAAGCATTTCTTAAATCATAATGTCCGATTGCATAATGAAGATCTGATTTTTTAGGAAATATAGGCAAGCCATGTCTTTGAAATGCTCCGCTGGACTCACCTGTTGATAAAATTTTTTCTTTGTTTTTTTATTAAGTCATTTCTGAAATCAGGGTCATTTGCAATTTTTACTGATGTTTCCGAGTTGTATTTAAAATGATATCCTGGAATTTTATCTATATCAAAGCTGTCGCGCCCGAATTGTTCCATATTTTTCTTTTTAATAAATTCGGAATCTCTTGGATGCAATAAAGAATCTTTGTAATTTTCTTATTTTGTAGCTTGCTTTGTATATTTTTCAGCATTTTTATGTTGCTGTGCTATATCCATCATTCCCATTGTGTCTTTTCCACTTGCTATGTTTGCTAAAGTGCGTCCGTCAAAGTATTTATATACTGGATTTCGCAATGCAAATCCAGATTCAATTTCAATTTGTTTATTTACTCCTTTTTTAATCAAATTAACCGTATCGCCTATCCCTTTTTTAATCGCATTAATAAAACCATTTCCTTTTTTGTCTTTTGTGACATTTCCTTTTTGTAATGGTGATATAATTTGCGGTTTTTCAAATTTTGGTGTCAATACACTGTTTTGCTGTATATTGTTTTGGGTTTTATTATTTTGCTCAAAATTTTTTCCTTGAAATGATTCATTTTCATTTGGTGATTTTAAAACTGCTTTTACTTTTTTTTTCTGTATAAAAAATATCCTGTGGTTTGTGGTTTTTGTTTGGAATGTTTTTTGAAATTTGATTTGTTAAATTAGTACTCTTTTGTTTTTCGGCTTTGATTTTTTCAAGCTCGTTAATGTCCGCATATAATACTTTTGCCGGCGTTAAATCATTGCGCAATTCATGTAAAAGTTGATTTCTGTAAGCTTTGTCTTCTTTTTCTTTTTGTGAATTCGGGTAAAGTGCTTTTTTGATTTCAATAGGACATTTATTAAAACAACTAATTATTTATAAAATTTGCCTTAAATTCAATCCCTGTTGAGATTTTGCCTGATTCTATCAAGGCAGGCGGATTTTGAGATGTTCCATTCTCTTTTTGTAATTCTCATAACATTAAACCCGCAGCGCTCCATTATCGCCTGTTTTTTAATATCGTTAAATTTTGATTCAATACTGTCTTCAACGCCGTCTATTTCAACAACCAGTTTATCAACTACAATATCAGCACTCACCGAGCCCATTTCAATTCCTGCCCTTATTTTATTTTCCCTATCAAGGCTTGGAAATTCTTCTTTGATTTCATTGAAAACAATTTTTTCAAAATCGTTTTTAAAGGTATCTTTTGGTGTTTGTGCGTTGATTTTTTTGACGTATTCGAGATAATTTCTCAAAATACCCTCGGGAAGCTCATTTATTTCTCTTGAAATAAAATTGATTAATTTATGCCTTGCGCGCGTGATTGCAACGTTAAAAAGGTTTGGTTTTTGCGCAAAAATAAGACTTTGAGAATGTGAATTAGGTGCAAAAGTCCAGGATAAAAGCATGATATCTCTTTCATCCCCCTGAAAAGTGTGTGCTGTTCCGACATCGATATTGTGTTTTTGAATCGTATCGTTGTCAAAAACTTTTAAAATTGCTTTTTTAATTAAATCAACCTGTGCGCGGAAAGGCGAAATAACGCCGATTGAAACGGGAGTTTGATTTCCTTTGTCGTTGATTATTAATTCTTGTATTGTTTTAACAACCTCCTCGCATTCAGGAGTGTTTCTTGTTGCATCATGGTCAACTTTACCCTCTTTTACGATTCTAAGTTCAACTATATCTTTATTATTAAGATTTGGGCTCATAATTTTAATTTTTCCGCCGTAAAATTCATTGTTTGAAAAGCCGATAATCGGCGAGGGCGAGCGGAAATGTTCGTCCAGCAAAACAGGAGTTGTTGAATAATAATTTGCAAGGTCAAACATTGAATTATCCCGAAAACGCCACATAAGCTGATATCTGTCATCAATATTATATTGTGCTAAGAAACTTTGCTCTTTTGCTTTTTCAAGAAAAGATAAATGCGGCAGCTGCTTATCATCCCCCACTATAATTGCTTTTTTACCCCTGAATAAAACAGGAATACAAGATGCAATATCACATTGGGAGGCTTCATCAATAATTACAACATCAAACATCGCAGGTTTTAAAGGCAAGGTGGATGAAATCGCATAAGTTGTCGTACACCAGCAGGGAAAAGCGCTCAAAAGCGGCTTAAAATCTTCTTTTTCAAGAACTCTTGATTGCAGATTTGCCTTTCTTGAAACTAATGACTTTGAATGTATCATTAGTCTTCTTCTTTTTTGTGCATCTGATAAAATATTTTTCAAAGCGGTTCTTCTTTTGTTTTTTAAAATATCAACCGCCAGTTTTTTTTGTTTTGATTTTAAAAGTTTAATTCTTTTTAATAATTGGTGCAGATTTCCTTTTGCCATTATTTTATCTTCAATTGAAGAAAGTTTTGCTTCCTCAAGCGCTGCGCTTAATTCAAAAGGAAGCCTTTTTAAGATGTCTTCATTTAAAACTTTATTTAATTTTAAGATTTTTTTGATTTTTCTGTAATCAAAAAAGAGTTTTAATTTGTCAAATAATGATTTTTTGTATTTGTTTTCAATTTCTTCAATTGTTGAAAAGATTTTTTTAGCGTTTTCAAGTTCTTCAAATTTTATTTTTTCAACAATTAAAGTTAAATCAGAGATTGAATCTTTAATTAATTCATATTCATTAAAGATTGCTGTATATTTTTTTTCAAGCGACAAAATTGATAGAACACTTTCTTCCATCCTGCGAATGTCTTTTAAAAGGTCTTTCATATCATCCGTATCGGCGCTTAAGTTGTCATTTAAATCAATATTTAAATCAATTTTGTTGGATAAAAGTTCTTGAAGTTCCATATTGAGCTGTTTTTGATAATTGCTTCGTCCTGCGCGAAGTGCTAAATATGGAGCATTTAAGGCATTTAACCGCTCCGCTACAACATCAACAGCTTTATCCATTCTGCTTGCAAATAAAACCGTTTTATTATTTGCAATTAAATGCGCAATAACATTAACGATTGTCTGACTTTTCCCTGTTCCCGGAGGGCCGAAAACAGAAACAAGGTCGTTTTCTTCAATTTTTCTAATTACATCTTCCTGCGAATCTGATAGGCTCAAAGGAGTTATCGGGAAAAAGTTTGAAATTTGGTTTCCGTCTGATTTTATCTCACTTTGCCCTGTAGATTCTAAAAATTCCTGATTAATAACATTTAAAACAGTTTCCCTGTGTACTCCAGAGGGTTTATCCGCAATTTGCATAAGTTCGTGTAAAACGCCTGCTGTAACTGTCGGGCGGGTTGTCAGGATGATTGCTTTTGAATATTCAAGTGATAATGTTTCCATTTTGACTTTTGCGGGATTATTTATGGATTCAATTGAATCAAAGTCAAATTCTCCGTTTTCAATTTTTTCGCTTATGTTTTCAATGTTTTTTGTGTAATATTGCGAATTTTCCTGTTTGTTTATTGAAATTTCAACATCGGGAATTATTGATTTTAATGTTGTTAAGAAAATATTTAATTCTTCTTCTCTTAAGGGCAGTGAGGGAACAGCATCCAAAAGCCCCGATAACATTGCATCGACTTCCTGTTCATCTTCTTTTTGGATTAATTGTGCAATAGCACCTGTGTTCAGTGAAATTGTGTCATCTTGAATTGATAATGAAATATTCATGCCTACACGTTCTAGTTTAGCGCTTGAATACAAAAGAGGTGTCAAAAATTCGTTATTTTTCTTTGATTTGCTGTTTTTGCCGACTAAAAACATGTAACCGTAGATTAAATATTTGTCTTTTTGATTCATTTCTGATTGAATCAAAAGTTCGGTTAATTTGGAATCAGAGCCATCTAACTCCAAAGGGGTGCCGAAGTTTGTAAAGGCTTTTTCATCATCATTTAAAAACAGCCATTTGTTATCCTTGTCTTGTCTTAAATTGCGAAAAGTTGAAGATTTAACTTCTTCTCTTACGCAATCATGCAGATAATTGCAGATTTTTTTGATAAAACTTCCTTTAAAAGCATTCTTAATTACATTTGGGACGGCTTGCAGCATTGTAATAATTCCTCTATAATTTATAATTTTGTTTTTCTAACTTTGAATTATTATAACATGTTGAGAAAATATTAGATATATTTCATTCAATGGAGATTTTAAAAATGCGCACAAAAAAAGCCCTTTTGTGGTTTAAAAGGGCTTTTTATATTTGTATAAAGTTGATTAATATCTGTAATGAACAAAGGCTTTGTTTGCTTCTGCCATTTTGTGAGTGTCTTCTTTTTTCTTAACTGCTGAACCCATTGAATTTGATGCATCCATGATTTCGTTTGTTAATTTTTCAATCATAGATTTTCCGCCTCTTTTTCTTGCGGCTTCAATAATCCATTGTGATGCAAGAGCTTGACCTCTGTCGGGTTTAACATCAATCGGAACTTGGTAAGTTGAACCGCCGATTCTGCGAGCTTTAACCTCAATCAAAGGCGTTGCGTTTGTTAAAGCTTTTTTAAATGTTTCAATAGGTTCTGCTTTTGCTTTTTGTTGTACTTGTTCCATACAAGTATAGAAAATTCTTTGTGCAACGGATTTTTTGCCTTTTTTCATTAATCTGTTGATGAATTTTGCTATGTCTACACTGTTATATATAGGATCCGGTGCGGGTATTCTTTTTGCCGGTTTGCTTCTTCTTGACATTTGTTAACCTTTCTTTCAATTAACTATTTTTTAGCTTTAGCTTTTTTGGTACCGTATTTTGACCTTGATTGCATTCTGTTTGCTACACCTTGAGTATCTAAAGTACCTCTTATAATGTGATATCTTACACCGGGAAGGTCTTTAACTCTTCCGCCTCTAATCAGCACAACAGAGTGCTCTTGTAAATTGTGTCCGATGCCGGGGATATATGAAGTTACTTCAAATCCGTTGGTTAAGCGGACACGGGCTACTTTTCTCATAGCTGAGTTTGGTTTTTTCGGAGTTGTTGTATAAACTCTTGTGCAAACCCCGCGTCTTTGAGGACAGCCTGTAAGAGCCGGCGCTTTTGTTTTATCTTTAATTCTTTTTCTTTCGTTTTTAATTAATTGGTTAATTGTGGACATATTTTCCCCTTAATATTAGTTACTTGTGTAATCAATTAGACTATAAACAATGTTTGAAGTCAATATGTTTTATTGTTAAACACATATGTTTATTAATTTTTGTTACAATTTTTTTATTTAAAATTATTTTTCGCCCTTAAAGCCTTTTAAAAGCTCGTTTGAATAGCTTTCAAAATTATCTTCAATTATTGATTGTCTTAAATCTTGTGAAAGTTTGATTAAAAAATGAATGTTGTGAATGCTCAATAATGTTGCTGCGGTTGATTCTTGTGTTTTATAAAGATGTCTTATGTAGGCTTTTGTGTGATTTTTGCAGGTATAACAATCACATTTTTCATCTAATGGTGTAAAATCATGCTCAAATTGTTTGTTTTTAATTATTTTGTTTCCGTTATATGTAAAAAATGACCCATGTCGTGCATTTCTGGTTGGAAGAACACAATCAAACATGTCTATTCCTGCTTTTATTCCCTCGATTAAATCAACAGGTGTTCCAACGCCCATTAGATATCTGGGTTTATTGAAAGGTAAAAGAGGTGCTGTTATTTGTGTTATATGATTTTTGACTTCTGCAGGCTCGCCCACGGATACTCCTCCGATTGCATAGCCTGCTGCATCAAATTTAGAAACAAATTCAGCACTTTCACGGCGTAAATCATCAAAAAAAGCCCCCTGAACAATCGGAAACAATGCTTGATTATAATTTTTATGCGCTTTAAAACACCGCTCAAGCCATGCTTTTGTTTTGTCTAAGGCTTGCCTTGCACTTTTGTAATCGCAAGGATACGGTGCGCATTCGTCAAATGCCATGATGATATCTGCGCCTAAATCTTCTTGAATTTTCATTGAAATTTCAGGCGTTATAAAATGCTTGCTTCCGTTAATCGGGTCTTGGAAATGCACGCCATCGGGAGTTATTTTCCTTAATTTTGCAAGTGAAAAAACTTGAAAACCTCCGCTGTCTGTCAGGATTGGTTTATGAAAGTTCATCCAATTATGCAGACCGCCTGCTTGTTTGATTAAATCACAGCCTGCTCTTAAATACATATGGTATGAATTTGCAAGAATGATTTGTGCTCCGGCTTCCAGAACCTGTTGATTTGTAAGCATTTTAACAGCGCTGTTTGTTCCGACAGGCATAAAAATCGGTGTTTTAATTTCGCCATGCGGAGTTTTAAAAAGTCCTGCACGAGCATTTGAAGCTGTGCAGGTATTTATAATTTTAAAATTAAAATAATCATTATAGGTCATTTTTAGATTTCTAACTAATTCAATTTTGCTTTGTGTTCTTCTAAGATAAGTTCAAACATTGTTTTATAGTTTTCGCAAATTTCATTTTCGTTGAAATATAAATGCAATTCACGTTCGGCTGAAGCTTGTGAATCAGAAGCATGTACAATATTCATCGTTGAAAATGGCGAAAAATCAGCACGGATTGAACCTACGTCCGCTTCATCGCCTTTTGTTAAGCCGACAAGATGACGGACACCTTTTATAACATTGATGCCCTCAACAATCATTGCAACGATAGGACCTGATGTAAAATGACCCGAGTTGATAATTTTTGATGTAAACGAAGTTTTTTCAT
>CAPYQR010000081.1:5271-7363 GCA_948742005.1 uncultured bacterium | reverse complement strand
GCGTTGCAATAAAATCATCGCGCAATCTTTCGGTTTCTTTTTGATAAGTAACATCACGTATAACCGCAACCAAAAAGCTGTTGAGCTCATCACAAACCGGAGCAATACTAATTTCAACAGGAACTTTTATATCTTTTTTATAATTAATCAAGCTGTAATTTCGCAAAAAATGTTTCTGGGTTTTGTTAAGATTTGTTTTTGAAAATTGCTTCTTTTCAGACACAACAAGCTCAAAAAGATTCTTAAAAAGCAGCTCTTCACGTTTTTGTCCAAATAAATTAAGTGCGGTATCGTTAAGCTCCATTATTTTTAAATCATAATTAAACAAAACAATTCCATCGGCACAATTTGAAAAAATTGCACTTAATTTTGAATTAGATTGAGATAATTCCATTGTTCTTTTATGAACAGTATCTTCAAGATTTTTTGAATATTTTTCAAGTTTTGAATTAGCTTTTTCAAGTTCAATAATCTTGTTATCAAGTTCTTTTTTAAGTCTTGTCTGGGTTAGAGCATTTTTAATATTAATTATTAAATTTTGATTATCCCAAGGTTTTTCAATATATTTAAAAATTCCAATATCATTAATCGCCTTAATTGCGTTTTCTTTATCGGCATAACCCGTTAAAAGAATTGTTGTAATATTTTTTTGAGTTTGTTTTGCAAGCTCTAAAAATTCAATTCCGTTAAGCTCGGGCATGATAAAATCGCTCAAAATTAAGTCAACTTCATTTTCTTTTAAATATTTAAGAGCTTTTTTAGGATTATTAAAACAGACAATGTTGCCAAACCCCTCTAAACCCAACAACATAGATAAGGTTTTTGTAACCATGTCTTCATCGTCTACAATTAATATTTTACCCAACTTATCCATATCAACAAGATAAATTATTTTTACAAATAATACAAATTATTAACAAAAATATAAATTTCTTATTATTAAAGCAATTTTTAAACTTCATCTGTTTTATAATAAATAGTTGTGTGATGAAGTAATAATAATGAAACTTAGCAATTTTAAGAATAGCTTTAATAATTTAAATACATTTGATAAAACAAAAACAAATCAAATGCGCTTCACCAACCAAAACAAAATCAATTTCAGCGGTAATATAAATTCACTTCCCGGGGTATTTCAAGGCTTTTTTCAAAAAAATCACACAATGCTCAGCGATAAAGTAATCAAAAGAATTGCAAAGCTCAACAGGAAAAACGCTCCTCTTGTAATTAATTTTTTCAAAAATTATAAACCTGAAGAAATTGTCAAAATAATTGATAATGCCGTTGGAAATTATGACAAAAACACAGGCTATTTCACACATCTTTTACAACAAGCAAATGTAACATCTCTTGACAAATTAAGTGATTATTCTTACGCAGAAGGGATTCACGAAGTTCTTCAAGCTATTCCTGATGTTATAAACACGGTTTCAAGAAAGTTGTTTAAATATAATGTTTTCCCTGATAGGTTTGCTCAAAAACAAAACATCAAAAACATCAACAAAGCAAGAGAGATGTTTGAATTTTACATTGATACAATAGGAGAAAACTTAAGGAAAAATCCAACCATAACAAAAGATGAATTAAATACTTTGTTTACAGACAGGGTTGCAAGCGAAATTTCAAATCCTGTTAAACAATATTCATCAAGAGATGAAAGAACAATTAACAGAATAGTCACATCGCTTGTCAGCACAGTTTTTTCTGCTCATGATTTTTATAACATTACAATGCTTCAAACAGACAGCACCAAAGAAGCGGAAAAAGCCAAAAATAAACGTATTCTTCAAGAATTATCAAGACTTGCTTTATCGGCAGGACTTACTTTTGTTGCTTTAGGAGCATTTGAAAAATTCACAAAAGCAAGCACTGCAAGAAATGTAGCAGTTGTTGCCACAAGCCAGATTTTAGCTGATGTTATTTCAAGAGTTGCAAACGGCGTACACCTAAGATGGTTAACACCTGAAGAAGCAAGAAAAATTGCGCTTGAAGAAGATAAAAACACTAAAAACGCTAAAACCACTAAAACCACACAACAATCAAACAACAAACAGCCCTCTTTTCAAAAAAGCCTTAAAACCACGGAACAAAA
>CAPYQR010000081.1:4884-5261 GCA_948742005.1 uncultured bacterium | reverse complement strand
ATTCTCAACAAAAAAGCGCGGTTGATATCTTAATGGATAATATAGCGCTTGAAGAAAAAGAAAAATTCAACATTTCTGCTAAAAAAGATGAAATCGAAGCCAAAATTAGAGAAATAATAGAAGATGCAAGCAAAAAAATAAAACAAAGCCCCGTTGTAAAAGCGGGAGTTGCTGCTTTTGTTGTTTCAAGCCTGATTTGTATACTCGCAAACGGTAAAACATTTGAAAATACAAGTCTCTCAAAGATATTTAAATATCTTGACGGCATTAAAGATAAATTAACGAAAACAACAGTAGAATTAGACCTTAATGAACTCAAACAAAAAATCGAAAAACTGCAAAACGATGCCTCAAATTCAGATGAAATTAAAACACTG
>CAPYQR010000081.1:0-4874 GCA_948742005.1 uncultured bacterium | reverse complement strand
CTTGCCAAAATTAACAATAAAAGAAGACAAAAAGATTGCAAAAGGCATCTACAACGGTTTTGCCAAAATACCCAGAATGTTCTACGATATTTTCTCTGTACCCGGAAAATTAATTGTACATCATTCAGATAAACGCAAAACAATCGATACAGGCATTAACAAACCGGAGGCTCTTTTTTCGTTTAAAAAAATCTACGATAAAAACATGATAGAAAAGCCATCAGACAAATATTTAAAACCAAGAACACTGAATGAATCACAAAGGCTTGCACAAACCGTGCGCGACATAAAAGATAATACAAGAAACTTAAAAGTTTCAAACCAGGATACAGGCGACCTTGCATCCTTATCAAGAGCAATAATTACCCTGGTCACGTCATATTTCTTCATAGGCGACCATAGAAACAAAGTCTTAATTGAATCCGAAGGTAAGGATATTGAGGGTGCAAACATCGAAGCCCGTACAAGAGGTGCTCACAAACTTACCAACTTTATAATCAACGGAACATTGATGAATCTTGCTAATTCAATACTCAAACCGCAGTTAAATTCCAGCCTTGGCTGGGCTACCGTGATTCCTTTCTGCACGGAAATCATAAATGAATCTTTGATTAGAAAATGTATTTGTCAGCCGATGAAAAAAATGAAATCAAAAGATGAAATCATTGAATATGAAACAACAAGAATGAACAAAAAAGGTCCTGTTGGTCTTTGGACAAGATTTTTCAAAAAAATCACAGGTAAAAAATCTTTAACAGAAAAAACAAAAATCAACAAACAAGCTTAATCAATAAAATTTTTAATTAAGCTTGTTTGTGTTAAAATATATTCGTTATTATAATAAAGAAGTTTAAAAGAGAGTAAAATTATATGGAATTAGAACAACTGCTTAAAAACAGCGTAGAAAAAAACACACCCCTTGATATCAAAAACGATAAAATCTTTAATTACAACGATAAAAATGAATTTACATTCAAGCTTACAAAAGAACTTGTTGAAAAACTAAACCTCAAAGGCTGGTTTGAAAGTTATAAAAAAGAAGCCCTTGTTTCAACCGCAGGAATCAGAGGGCCGCAAAATATCTTATATCCGCATGATACAAGATTTCCAATTAATACTTTAGGAATTACACTTGCAACGCTTGCTAAAGCGCTTGTTTTAAAAGAAAAATATCCTGATAAAAACCTTGTAAAACTTGTCGGGTGTGAAGTTCGATACAACTCCAAAACTTATCTTGATATTATTGCAAGAATTCAAGCGGCACTTAACATCAGAACGCTAACCCCGACAAAACGCCAAACAATTCCAATTTGGCTTGCCTCCTTTTTAGCATTCAAACTTGATTTGGTAGGCGCTGAATATATCACAAGTTCACACGGAATTTCTGTTAAAAACGCTACAAAAGACCTAAACAACCAAGGAAGCCAGTTTCTTCCGGATGAAAGTATTGAATTTGTAAACAAAATCGAAGAAATTTTAAATATCGTTAATGAAAAAGGATTTTATGAAATAAAATTTGCAGACTCTTCAAATGATTTAATTGACGAAAAAGCAATGGAGCGTTTAAATAATGGGATTGACTATTATTGTGAATATTTAAAAAACGGCGTTGCAAATGATGATAATATTTCAAAAATCAAAAATTCCAAAAACAAAATCGTAATTGATTCTGTTGGCGGATGCGCTTACAATACTTTATCAAAAATTCTTGAAAAATTAGGAATTGAAAAAAGCTACCATTGGCTAAACACCGAAGAAGACCCGTTTTTCCATTCAATCGGGAAAGACATCAAAAAAGACAAAGACGGAAACAAAGTTTTCTATGATTGGTCGCTTGATGTTACGGTTTTAGCTAAAGATAAAGACGGTAGCGAATATTTTCCTGTTGTAAAATCGCTTAATTACGGTGAAAAATTAAAAAATTTCCCAATTAACACAGTAATTTTAATAACCGACCCTGACCATGACAGGCTGAACATTGCGCAAATCGTTTCAAAAGACAAAAAAGAAAATGCCGAAAAAACAGGTGTCGACACAGTCGAACTGGACGAAGAAAGAATTCTTTGCGTGTTTTCGGCTAATCAAGCCTTTTTGATGCTGATGAATTATTGGAATGAATCTTTAAAAAGACAACCTGATTCACAATATTTCATGATTAAAACAACTGCAAGCTCAAGAAGCTGGGACGAGTGGGCAAAAGCAAAAGGTATTAAAACAATCAACACACCTGTAGGATTCAAAGAAATTGCAGGCGCAGTTAAAAAAATTGAAGCACAATATGTTGAAAATTCTAAAAACATAATAATCTATGATATTTTCAACAAAAAAATAGAGCTAAATTCAAACCCCAGAATGATTTTTGGAGGCGAAGAATCAGGCGGAATGATAATCGGGGCGATTGAACCGATAGAATCCCTAAACAAAAGAACAGCCCTTGCAATGCGTGAAAAATCCGCAACAGAAGCAATAATTGTTGCAAGCGCGCTTGTATCATCTCTTCAAAAGGATAATTTAACTTTAATTGACGAATTAGAACGTATTTATGACGAAAACAATATAATTTCAAGATTTGATGTCAGAGTTGATATTGCTTATTACAATGAATCAGAGCCTGACATTGATAAATTAAAAGAAGCAAAAATCAAAGGTGAAGCAAAAAGAACGAAAAACGACTTGTTTTATCTTGCTTTGGCAATTGCAAAATATGAAAACAAAATTACAATTGAACAAATAAAAGAAATTTTATCATCAACTTTCAACACGCTTGATTTTTCAAACCTTGAAGATGTAATTTTTGTCGGAGATGGAACATATTTACTGTTTGGTGATAAATTCATAGAAATCCGTCCCTCCGGAACTGATGCCAAAACAAAAGCCTATGCAGGAGGAAACAATAAAGAAATCCTATTTAAATATGCTGATATTTTAGGCAACCATGAGGGAAGTCTGAATGAAACTTATAAAAAATATTTAGATGAAAAATATGTTAAAAAAAGCAAAGAAAAATCCTTTGAAATTTATGAAAAATATTCAAAAAAAGATGAAGACAAAAGAGAATTCAAAGTTCCTTGCTACAATTTTTAATTCATTAAAAGCTTTAATTAATTTTTAGGAGAAAAAATGGAAACAACAAATAATCAAAACGAAAAAATCAACCCGCAGGAAAATAAAAACAACAGCTCAATTCAAAGCGTACGCGAAGGAAGAATCCAAAAATTAACCGATTTAATTGATATGGGCGTAAATCCTTATCCTTACACATTTGATAAAACGGCAAACGCTCAGACCTTGCAGAAAAAATATGAAAATCTTGAACAAGGAACAGAAACTCAAGATGTTTATTCCGTTGCAGGCCGTGTTATGGCAATACGCAACAGCGGAATGTTTATTGACCTTATGGATTCGACAGGAAAAATCCAGATTTTTTCTCACAAACAAAATCTCCCCGAAGAAAAAATGAAAGTCCTAAAGTTGGTTGATGTTGGAGATATAGTCGGATTCCAAGGAACAATAAGAAGAACACCGAGAGGTGAATTATCCATCAAAACAACAAATTTCAAACTTTTATCAAAATCATTATTGCCGCTTCCTGAAAAATTCCACGGTTTATCAGATGTTGAGATAAGATATCGTCAAAGATATTTAGATATGATTGTAAATCCTGAAGTCAGAGAAACTTTCAAAAAAAGAAGCTTGATAATTCAAAAAATAAGAGAATTTTTAACACGCGACGGTTTTATGGAAGTTGAAACTCCAACATTACAGACAACCGCTTCAGGAGCTAACGCCAGACCGTTTTTCACACATCACAACGCTCTTGAAATGGATTTAACGTTAAGAATCGCGCTTGAATTATACTTAAAAAGGCTTATTGTAGGCGGAGTTTCAGAACGCGTTTTTGAAATCGGCAAATGTTTCAGAAACGAAGGTATTGATACGCGCCATAATCCAGAATTTACTATGATTGAATTATATCAAGCCTATGCTGATTATAACGATATGATGACCTTAACGGAAAACATGGTTGCATACGTTGCGCAAGAAGTTTTAGGAACAACAAAAATTCAATATGGCGAAAATGAGATTGATTTAACGCCTCCATGGGATAGAAAAACCATGCTTGGCTCAATTAAAGATGAAACAGGCGTAGATTTTCTTGAAGTTTACAGTGCAAAAGAAGCAATCGAACTTGCAAAAAGCATAAATGTATATGTTGATGAAAACTCGAACTGGGGTCAGGTTGTCGAGGCTGTATTTGAAGAAAAAATCGAGCCTAATTTAATTCAGCCCTGTCATATTATAGATTACCCAAGAGAAATTTCACCTCTGGCTAAAGTCCACAGAGACAACGAACGTTTAACGGAACGTTTTGAAACTCGTGTTAATGGCTGGGAAATTGCAAACGCATTTTCAGAATTATCAGACCCGCTTGATCAGCGCCAGAGATTTGAAGCACAGGCACAGGCAAAAGCACAGGGTGATGAGGAAGCAATGGAAATTGATGAGGACTTTATAACAGCTCTTGAATATGCAATGCCTCCGACAGGCGGAATGGGCATGGGAATTGACCGCTTAGTAATGCTTTTAACAAATTCGCCCTCAATCAGAGATGTTATAGCATTTCCGACAATGCGCCAAAAATAAAAGCAAAAATACAAGACAAACAAACGAAGAGAGGACAAAATGGATAAAAATCAAAGAAATGTAATCTGTATTAAATGGGGAACTAAATTTGGCGCAGATTATGTAAACCGTCTTTTTAAAATGGTTGAAAAAAACCTGACCCTGCCTCACAGATTCGTTTGTTTTACTGATAATTCCGATGGCTTTCTAGAGGGGATTGAAGTCCGTCCTCTGCCTGAACTTCATGATGA
>CAPYQR010000080.1 GCA_948742005.1 uncultured bacterium | reverse complement strand
TTCCTAAGCTTCCGGGGATATCAAATCTTGCTGTTTTCAAGATAATAAATTCGCGATTTTTTAAAAAAGCAAAAAACATTGCTCTTTTTTATCCTATAAAAAATGAAATAAATCTTTTAAGCCTTTTACAGCTTGATGATAAGAATTTTTATTTTCCAAAATGTACAGATGATAATAATCTTGAGTTTTTAAAATATGAAAATATTAATAAAACCGATTTTGCTTTAAACTTTGTTCAAGATAAATATAATATCCCGATTCCAAAAGGCGATAAAATAAACCCTTGTGAATTAGATATAATTTTCACTCCCGCACTTATGGCAAATTTAAAAAAATATCGTTTGGGGTATGGAAAAGGTTATTATGATAATTTCTTTAAAAAACATGAAATTAAAGCAAAAAAAGTAATAATTATTGCAAAAGAATTTATAAGCGATGAATTTGTTGAAGATAAATTTGACGTTAAGTGCGATTTAATTATATCTGCGTAAATAGTATGAATTTATTTGCCTTAATCAAAAAAATATCATAAAATCATCTTATGGATGAAATTCGCACAAACAATAAAGTTAAAATAGAATCAACTAAGGGCGGAGTTATTGATGGTGTTGTTCTTGCGGTTGAATATGACAGAGTTGCAATTCGAATTAATCCTCAAAATCTGGATACTGCTTCCAAAATCAAAGAGCTTGATGAGTTAAAAGTCTGTGCAAGTACTCATTTTGGTGAAAAAACAATGATTTCAGCCGTAATATCAGAATTGAATCAAAAAAACATAATAATAATCGAAAACTCTCCCGCGCTTTCCCATGCGCAGAACAGAAAACATGTCAGAGTTCAGACAAATTTTGATTTTTTAATTAAATTTAATTTTAAAATTTTCCGCGCCAAAGCTCTCAATATTTCTGCGGGCGGAATTGCTTTTTGTGCTGAAAATGCGGATTTTAAACTTGATGATGAATTAATTATGAACTTTAGTGCGGATATTTTTGAGTCAGATTTTGAATGTGAAGCAAAAATCATTAAAATAAATGATGATAACTATATTGCAGGATTTAATAATATTAATGAGAACAATGAAAGCAAAATAATAAAATACGTTTTCAAAAACGTATCTAAAAGCAGCATGGGGATTTAAACTTGGAAAATATTAAGCAAATAAACAAACAAATTAATAAATTAACTTCATCAGGCAATATTGCACAAGCAATTGAATATTGCCGCAATATGCTGACGCAGCAGCCCGATGCTGTCAATCTTCATATAAGATTAGGCGACCTTTATATGGATCGGCATCTGGATGTTTATCAAGCAAAGCAATATATTGATGAAGCTATAACAGAATATCAAAAAGCTGCTGAAGTTTTGATTGATAATGGTGAAATATACCACAAAATCGGCGTTGCGCTTTATCATAAAGGTGAATTGGATAAAGCGGTTAATTATTTTAATATTGCAATTGAAAAAAAATATAATTTAGCCCAAAACCATTATATGATTGCAAATTGTTTAAAAAAGAAAGACAGATTTCAAGATGCACTTGATCATATTAATCTTGCGCTTAAACATTCATTTCTTGCATCATCAAGAATCCATTATTCAAAATTTCGCCTTTTAAATTCTTTGTTTTTTCAAAATTCAAAAAAGAAAATCCAGAGTTATTTTGAACTTTTAATGTCATATTTAACTCTGCCTTTTGATAAATATGCCCTTAAAACAGTCAAAACAAAATTAAAATGGATTGAAATTATTCCTGTTTTACTAAAGGCTGATGCTTATTTTCAACAAGGAAATTTAGATGCTGCATTTGATTGTTATAACGACTTAACAAACAAAATGCCGGGATATGCTACTTTATACGTAATTTTAGGTGATATGTATAGAAAAGCGGGAAAGCTGGAAGAATCTGTTAATGAATATAAAATGGCGCTCTGGCTTGACAGCTTAAGTCATGGGGCATACTCGGGAATTGTTCAGGCTTATGAAGAAATGGGCGATTATGACAGCGCTATAACTTATTATCAAAAATACATTCAAATCCATCCGCAAAATGCTGTTTTGCATTCAAACATAGCTAATTTGTATTTTATGAAAGGTGATACCGATTCTGCTGTTGAGCATTATCAAAGCGCAATTACAATTAATCCGAAAGCTGATTGGACAAGTATCGTTGCGCAAACTTTGGGTTTTGTACAGCAAAATGTCATCAGGAATACGCATTGTGCGATTGCAAATTATCAAATTGCAAATGCACTAACCCCAAAAGAAATTGATGTTTATATTTCATTGGGAAGTGCTTTTTATGATAATGAGGACTATGAGAATGCTCTTATAGTTTATCGCCGCGCACTTGAATTAGAACCTAATAATTCTAAGATTCATTGTAATTTAGGATATTTATACTGGGGCATGGGCGAAATAGACGAAGCAATTATGGAATATAAATTATCAATTAAATTTGACCCGAGTTATGATATAGCGCATAATAATCTGGGTGTAATTTATCTTGATGATCTTGTTCAGATTCAAAATGCAATTGATTGTTTTTTAGAAGCAATTGAATGCAATCCGAATTATGCTCTTGCTTATTATAACGTTGGAAGATGTTATGCGCTTAAAAATCAAAACATTGAAGCGGCAAAATTTTTCCAACAGGCAATGGATGTTAACAATATAACTTCTGAAATGGATCCGGAGGATATTCAAGAAAGACTTAATGAATTATTTAATTAATTTATTAAATTTACTATGTCGGGCTAATTTTACCGTCTAATTTTGATTATTTTTTCAGTATCTTAAAATTAAAAAATAAATAAAATCAGGATAACTTTAATGAAAAATACGCTTTTATACATTTTAAAAAGAATATTAAATTCAATTCCGATTTTATTTATAGTTTCTTTAATCAGTTTCTTTTTAATCAGGCTCTCGCCTGTTGACCCTTTGGCACAATTAAAATTAAATCCTGCAATCAGCAAAGAAACAATCGAAAAAGAAACAAAACGTCTCGGGCTTGATAAGCCTGTTTATATACAATATTTTATATGGGCAAAAAATTTTATAAAAGGTAATTTAGGCTATTGTATTGATAATACAAAAGTTACTACCAAATTAAAGCCGCGGATTTTAAATACACTTTTGTTATCCTTGACTGTAATCTTTGCAAGCTGGTTAATTTCCTTGTTTGCAGGAGTTTTTGCAGCTGTATATTATAATTCGGTATATGATAAAGCTTTAATTGTTTTAACAAGTGCAGGCATGGCAATCCCCTCTTTCTTTTTTGCGATTTTAATGCTTTTATTTGCTCAATACACAGGATTATTTCCAATTGGAGGCTTAACAAGCGTTAATTATGATGAAATGAATTTAATTTCAAAAATTTTAGATAAAATACATCATTTATTTTTGCCCGCTTTAGTATTAACAACAATTTCGCTATCATCAATTACCCGCCAGATAAGAGCAAATATGCTTGATGTTTTAAACAGCGAATATGTAAAATTTGCTTATGCAAAGGGGTTATCTAAATCAAAGGTTATTTTTAAGCATGCTTTAAGAAACGCTGTTAACCCGATTATTACAATGCTTGGGTTTGAATTTGCAGGGTTGTTGTCAGGTGCTGCGTTAACGGAATATGTTTTTCAATATCCGGGACTTGGAAAATTGCTTTTGGAAGCCGTAATGCAATCAGACATAAATCTTGTTATGGCAGGCTTAATGATAGGAACAATTATGCTTATTATCGGCAATTTACTTGCAGATATTTTGCTTAAAATAACAGACCCTAGGATTGGGATTTAATCGGATGAAAATATCAGAATTTTTTAAAAAAATTAAAAAAGATAAAGTTTCGTATTTTGCATTAATTGTTTTAATTTTAATGTATTTATCGATTCTTTTTGCTGATTTTTTTGCAGTATATCCATCGAATTATTCGAATCGCAAACTTGCCTATTGTCCTCCGAGCAATATTTATGTTCTTGATAAAAACAATAAAATTAAAATGCCCTATACTTATAATTATGAAAAAAAATTTAATAAAGATACACTAAATATTGAATACAAACAAAACAGAGCTAAAAAATATAAAATTAAATTTTTTGCTTCAGGTTATGAATATAAATTTTTAGGCTTTATAAAATGCAATCTGCATTTAATTGTTCCTCAAGACGGATGTCATTTGTTTTTATTGGGCAGCGATATTAATGGCTGTGATGTTTATTCAAGACTGTTTTTTGGCGGAAAAATATCCTTAACTATTGGTTTTTTGGCGCTTTTGATTTCTTTTCCCATCGGAGCGCTTTATGGCGGAATCTCGGGCTATTTTGGCGGAAAAACCGATAAAATTCTTATGCGTTTTGCAGAAGCAATAATGTCGATTCCAAGTTTTTATCTTTTAATTATTTTAGCCTCAATTCTGCCCTCAGGAATGAATTCAATCCAGCGCTTTGCACTAATTACGGCAATTTTGGCGTTAATTGGCTGGGCGGGTTTTTCGCGCGTTATCAGGGGTATGGTTTTATCGATTAAAAATCAAGAATATATTAAAGCAATAGAAACAATAGGAGCATCGCGCTCCAGAATTATAATCAAGCATATTCTGCCGCAAACTTCAAGTTACGTTATAATAGCATTAACGCTTTCTGTTCCGTCATATATTTTAGCTGAATCGGGTTTAAGCTTTCTCGGGCTTGGAATTCAACTGCCGGATGCAAGCTGGGGCAATATGCTTAGAGAAGCGCAGGAATTTGCAAATATAATCTATCGACCTTGGCTTTTGATGCCCGGAGTTTTAATTTTTATTGCAGTTTTGTCTTTTAACGTTTTAGGAGATAAAATAAGAGATATACTTGACCCTAAAACTCTAAAATAAATAAGGTCAAAAGCAAAACGCAAACGGCAAGGGGAGAATTTTGGAAAAGATTAGCGATTTAATTAATAATTTAGATGTTCACTTGGTTATTTTAATAAGAATCATGCTGGCAATATTTTTATCGTTTATTTTGGGAATTGAGCGCGAATTAACAGGTAAAATTGCAGGTTTGAGGACGCATATTCTGGTTTCATTGGGTGCTTGTGTTTTTACAATTTTATCAATTTACGGCTTTAAAATGCATGAAACAATAGGGGTTATAGGAACAAACGACCCTGCCAGAATTGCAGCACAGGTTATTACGGGTATTGGTTTTATCGGTGCGGGAACTGTTATGCGCCATGGGAGCAATGTTTTCGGGATTACAACGGCAGCAACTTTGTGGGTTTGCGCTTCAATTGGTATGTCATGCGGATGCGGAGAATATATTACAGCGGTTATTGCTTCTGTTTTAACATTGTTTGTTTTAATATCGATAAGAAGATTAGAAAAAGATTATTTATCCAAAAAGAAAATGTCTTATGTGAGTTATCAGGTTTCATTAAGTGCTCCGATTGATGAATGTGATACAATTCAAGATGTTTTTTCAAATAATTTTAAAAAAATTTATAAAATTAACAAAAAACTTGTAAATTCAACAGAATTAAAATTCAGCGCGGTTATTTCAACCAAAAAAACCTTAAAAGACATCTATAATGTTTTTAAAGCGGTTCAAAAGCTGGAATCAATTGAAATTAGGGAATATTATGAATAAAAAAGCAAAAATACCGCTTAAGGAATATTTTGTTACGGTTTTTGTAACGATAATTCTTGCTGTATCGGTTGCTTTTTTATTCCAGCTTGAATTATTATTCAGATGTGAAAAAAAGGTGAATTTTGAAGAATTGAGCTTAAAAAACCTTTCTTCGTTTTATACGATTGAGCAATTAAATAAAATTATTCAAAAAAACCCGAATAACAGTGTTGTTTATATTAAAATAGCAAATATTTACCGCGATTTAGGCGAATTGAAAAATGCTAATGAATATTATAAAAAAGCACTAGTTACTTCTTCGCGTTCCAATTTTTCACTTTATTCTTACGCTATGTTTTGTGCGGATAATAATTTAATAAATTTTGCAACTTCTCTTGCCGAAGAAATCAGCGCAAATAATCCAAAAACCTTTGAATTTCGCGCAAGAATATACGAATTAATTGCAGACAAATTAGACGAAACTTCAAATTTTGACGGCGCAAATAAAGCATATCAAATTGCTTATAAATATGCTAAAAATGTTGATAATCCTCTTTTGTTAAAAGCAATTAAATATAAATATGCAATTTCTTTTACAAAAATTGCAGATGAGAAAATTGAAAATAAAGAAACAGACGACGCGATTATTGATTTAAAAAATTCGCTTAAAATTGAACAAAATCCAATTGCAAGATATAAATTAGCTTTGATTTATAAAGACAGCGACCCAAGAACAGCAGAAAGATATTTAAGCAGAGTTTTAAGGGAGAATCCGTATCTTGTAAATCCTTATATTTATAAAAAAATCCTGGATGACCTTTATAAAAAGGCGAATAATGAAAATAATTCATCAGATATTAATTATTATTCAAATCAATTGAAAAAATTTAAAAGAAAGTTAAAAACGGCTTATTTATTTAAAAACGACATTAAAATCGAAAATTTACAAATTGTTAATGTAAAAAAATTATTAAACAAAAAACAATACTTGCTTTTAGATGTTAAAAATAATACCGACTCAGCAATTACAACACTGTATTTTGACATTGAAATAATTAATAATTCAAAAACAATAAATTTTGAAAAAGCATTAATAACAAAAATTAATCCCCTTTTGCAATATTCAAATGCTCATAATTTAAAAGTAGAACTTGATGACGATTTTAAGATTGATGATATTAAAAACGACATTTATGCTAAAATTTATTGCAAAAAAGCAAAAAAAGCACCCTGGACATTAATAACCGTTCAAAAAATCCATTTCGGCAATTAATTTTTTACATGACTTCACACTTTGCTTGTGTTATTTTATAGAATATAAAATATTATCCCTCTGGACAAGGAGAAACATGAGAGTACACGAACTAGCTAAAGAATTAAATATAACTTCAAAAGAATTAATTGAGCATGCGAATGAAAAACTTGGTTTGACTCTAAAATCGCACAGTTCAACAGTTGGAGATAATTATATTGATAAAATTAAAAACCTGTACAACAAATCCGTAAAACAGGCAAATAAACCAAAAGCTTTTGTTGTAAAAAAACAAAAACAACAAGAAATTCCACAAGCAACAGAAGCTCCTGAAGTTAATCTGCCAAAAACTGTTTCAAAACTGGAAATCGTTCGTCCTGCAGCTCAAAGTACTCCTGTCAAAGAAAATAAACAAAAAAAACAAGAATTAAATAAGGATGAAAACTTAAATTCCAATAATGACAACAAACAAACAAGATTGTTTAGCTCAGGGAGGTGGGTGACTCAGTATGCAAAAAC
>CAPYQR010000079.1 GCA_948742005.1 uncultured bacterium | reverse complement strand
TTTTGCTTTTTGTTTGCATTCTTGTGTGTTTACTATTTCAAAATCTTTAATATCTTCAAGCGTATCTTGAATTGTTTTGCGGCTTTTGGATAAAAATTCGTAAAAATCCGTAAAAATATCAAGTGCTTCTTTTCCTAAGAAATAGTTTGAATCATCATTAACAAGAAAAGTTTCAATTTCATCTTTAACTTTGAAAAATTCGTTTTTTCTTTGTTTTAAAAGTTCAAGCGGAGAAATATCTTGTATTTTGGCATCTTGTAGTATATTTTCCGTTGAATAGTTAAATAATTCACAAAATTCTTCAATTTCGCATTTTTCTAAAAAGCGAAGTTCAAGACAAGACATTTTATTGTAAAGGTTTAAAAATCCTTGAGAGCTTTTTAAATTGTATGTTTTTATGATATTTAAAATATTTTTTATCGTTTCAATATCGCAATCATCATCAGTACAAAAAGCGTTTAAAATATCTGCGAAATTTTTATAAATTTCAAAAGCGGAATCTTTTTTTACATCGTTAATTTCTGCAATTAATTCTGTCAGATAATTTTTGTTTTTAACTTTTTTAATTGCAAGTCCGGGTTGATTTACACAGTCTTTTGAAGTTAAGGCAATCAAATCGTTGATTGAAACATTACATTCTTTTAAAAATTTATAAAAATTAATCTTATCTTCGCAAAATTCAAAATTATTAAAATAAGGTTTGAAAGCTTCAAGTGTTCTTCCTTTTATTTTGTTTGATTGAAGTGCGATTTCAATTATTTCGCTTAAGGAGGAGAGGTTTTTTCTTTCGTTTATATAAATACAATCAACAACATCATTTATAGAAGAATAAACGCTTTGCGGACTTTTGGATATTTCTTGTGATTCTAAAATGTCTTTTAGTTTTTCTGTTTTATCGGCATAAGTTTTTTGCAAGTATTCAATTGCATCCATTTTATCCGATAAATCTTCAAAATTATTGAAATGGTGTTTTAAATGTGCAAAATTTTTATCAAAATCACTAAAGCGTGAAATATTGATTTCTTTTAAGAAATCGGTTGTTTTGTTTAATTTTGAAAAATCTCTTCTTGAGGGTCTTTTGTCAGATTCTTCGTTGTATATGTAGAGCAAAATTTCGCCGAAATTTTTAAAATCGTCTTTTCGTTTTAATAAACCATAGATTTTTATTGCTTCAACACATTGTCCTTGAAAAATTTTTTTTGAATTTGAACTTTGAAACATTTTTATAAAGTTTTGTGCATGGGCTGTAGAAACAATTCCTGAATCCAGGCATAATTTTGCGAAATCTTGCGAATTATAAACAGTTTTTGCTAAAAAGTTATCGATTTTTTGTGTTTTTAATCTTGTCATTATTTGCTGCATGTGTTTTTTTGACAAAATATCAATAATTTTTTCGGTTGTGATTTCTTCTAATGAGGTATTTTGAAGCTGGATTATATAACAGCATAAATTATCGGGATCTTTTGCTAAATATGCTGCCATATCTTCCATTGAACCTTTAAAGGAAAGATTTGAGTCTGTGTTTGAATGTTCAAAAACATCTTTTTTGAGAGTTTTTGGTGTTGTTATATTGTTTTTTATTGAATTTATTTTAAAATCACGACTTAAAAAATTAAAATTTATTGGATTTATGTTCATATTTCACCTTTGCACAACATAAAAGGTATATGAATTTTTAAATTTGCTCAAATTGTAAATTTTTGTTGAGTTGTTTTTTTATTAATTTTAAAATTAAAATTTTGAAATTAATAAAAAAGATTTTATAATAGTCTTATGGAACTGTTTAAAATATTGGCTGTTTTTTTCTTTTTGCGCGAGATTTTTAATCCTGCATACGCATATATTGATCCCGGGTTCGGGAGTATGCTTGTTTCGTGTTTAATCGGGGTTGTTACAACTGTTTATTTTTTGTTTTCGGGTTTTGTGTTTTTTTTAAAAAGAAAAATCGGAAGAATCAAATCAAATAATAAAGTTGAAAAATTAAAAAATGATAAAAACCGCCATCCTTTTGTAATTTATTCAGACGGTGCTGAGTATTTTAATGTTTTTAAACCTGTTATTGAAGAATTTGAAAAACGTGAAGTTCCTTTGCTTTTTTTAACATCATCAAAAAACGACCCGTGTTTTTGTGAAGATTATAAATTTACAAAAACAAAATACATTGGAAAAAACAACGAAGCATACATTAATCTTGCTTTTTTGCATGCTGATATTTGTTTGATGACTACTCCGCAGTTGGATGTTTTGCAATTAAAAAGGTCAAAATTTGTTAAATATTATGTTCATATTTTTCACGGAATTACAACATCAATGGATTATCGTTTGTTTTCTTTGGATTATTATGATGGTGTTTTGTGTGATGGCGAATTTCAGATTCCTCTGATTCGAGAGCTTGAAGAAAAAAGAAATTTGAAAAAAAAGGATTTAACCGTTATTGGTTCAACTTATATGGATGTTTTGGCGCAAAAATTATCGCAAATTAAAGAAAAAAAGAAACAATCGGATAGATTTTGTATTTTGATTGCACCATCTTGGGGAGAAAATTCAATTTTTAATAAATATGGTGAAGTTATTGATAAATTGGTCGAAGAATCAAAAGCAAAATCTTTTGATATAATAATTCGTCCTCATCCCCGTTCAAAAGTTATTGAAAAGAGGCTGATAGAAAGATTTAGAGAAAAATATAAGGATTTTGAAAATGTTTTTTGGGATTTTGAGATTGAAAATCTTAATTCGATGTTAAAATCTGATATTTTATTAACGGATTATTCAACCGTGATGTTTGATTATGCTTTTTTGTTTGAAAAGCCTTTTTTGTGTATGAACCTTGAAATGAACAGAGAAATTTTGGATATTTCAGATATTGAAAAGCCAATCTGGCGTTATGAAATAATGGATAAAATCGGAAAACAAATTAAAAGAAAAGATATTAAAAACATTGTTTCAATTGTTGAAGAATTTAAAAACAACAACAATCTTCGCGCAAACATTAAAGAAGAAATTAAAAAAGCAAGTGAAACAGCCTGGTTTTATAAGGGTGAAAGCGCTGAAAGAGCGGTTGATTTTCTTTTGGAAAAGCAAAAAGAGCTAAGTGCGGGAGCTGAAGATGTTTGATATTTTATTTCAGATAATAATAAACCCGATTTATGTTTTGATTGAATTTTTGTACAATTTCTTTTTAAAGGTCTGCAATTTTAATCAAACCTTTTCAATAATTGCTCTTAGTCTGGCGGTTAATTTTTTGTGGCTGCCGATGTATTTAAATGCTGATAAATTAAAGCTTGAAGATGATGAAATCAAAAAGAAATTAAAGAAAAAAAAAGAAATCATAAAGAAGAATTTTAAAGGTGAGGAAAAATTTTTAATTTTAAGAACATTTTATAAACAAAACAATTATAACCCGTTAAATTCAATCAAAGCTTTATCAAGTTTGTTTTTGCAGATGATTTTTTTTGTTGCGGCTTATTTATTTTTCACAAAAAATATTCCCTCTGAGCCTGATGCTTTTTTGCAGGTTTTTAATTATAAAATTAATTTAGCACCTGTTATTATGACTTTAATCAGCTTGATTTCGGGATATTTTTATCAAAAAAATCATAAAGAAGCGCGTTTTGGGGTTTATTTTCTTCCTTTGTTGTTTTTGATTCTTCTTTATAATGCTCCTTTTGCGCTTGTTTTGTATTGGATTGTAAATAATATTTTTTCTGTTTTTAAAAATGTTATTTTGAATTTTTTGATGACAAAAAAGAATCCTTGCACAAGCGAAATTTACGAAAGCGGAAACTTTGTTTTATATTTTCTTGTTTGTGTTTGTTTTTGGCTTCTGGTGGGATTGTTAGCGCCTGCAAATGTTATTGCATCTGCAAGTGTGAAATTTTTTAATATTTATCCATATTCAACGCCTTTTGCTATTTTATTAATAAATTTAGTCAAAACATTTGGTATTTTTGTTTTTTGGGGAGGTGTTGTCTACGCTTTTACATCCCAAAGATTTAAAAATATTCTTGTAAATCTTCTTGTTTGTTTGTTTTATTGCTTTTTGCTTAATTATTTGCTGATTGAATATCCTTATGGTGAAGTTACAAATGCAATGGAATTCACAAATTATATCGGTTCTAAAATCTTGCCTTTTTCTTATTATTTGATTTTTTCTTTTGTTTTGGGAATTGTTATTTTTCTTTTGTTTAAAAATAAGGAAATAATTAAAAAAAGTCTGATTATTTTTATTTTATGCGCAATAACAGCAGCAATTTACGATGTGCGCGAAATTATTTTAACAGGGAAGAAAATCCCCGAACAAAATAGCGAATTTGATTTAGTTTATAATTTTTCAAAAGAAAAAAAGAATGTTTTAATAATTTTTCTTGATAAAGCAATCGGAAGTTATTTTCCTTTGATATTAAAAGAAAATCCTGAATTAAAACAAGAATTTGACGGCTTTACTTTTTATCCGAATACAGTTTCATTTGCCGCATTTACGCGCTTAGCTTACCCTGCTTTAATCGGGGGATATGATTATACACCTTTGAAATTGGATTATGATAAAAAAAGATTGTTAAAAGAAAAATATAACGAAGCGCTTTTTGTCCTGCCTGAAATTTTTCAAAAAAACGGGTTTAATGTAACCGTGACTGATGCTCCGTGGGGGGATTTTGAATTTATAACAGATAAGAAAATGTTTGAAGAAAAAAACATAAATTATGATAATATTCAGGGAAAATATTCAAATTTGTATAAAAAGAAATATTTAAAATCAGAAGATGATAAAAGTTTGGAAATTTTATCAAGAAATCTTCTATATTTTTCTTTTATGAAAGTTTCTCCTATTCAAGCACGGGATTTTATCATTGATGATAATAAATATTTGAATTCAGCACATGAAGAAATTAAATACACAAATGATTTATTGGCAAGTTACAGTGCGTTATATTTTCTTTCGAAATTAACAAAATTTGATTCAAAAAAGCCTGCTTTTATAATAATTAATAATGAATTAACCCATAATGCGGATTGTTTTTTAGATTCTGATTATAAATTGACTTTTAATCCGGTTTTAAAACAGCCTTTTAATCCTCCTTTTGAGCTAAACCGCTATTCTTTAATTCATTATCATTCAAATGCTGCGGGAATCAGGCTTGTTGCGGCTTATTTGAAATTTTTAAAGCAAAATGGTGTTTTTGATAATACAAGGATAATAATCGTTTCAGACCATGGCGCAAAGGCTCTTAAAAACCCTTTTTTGGATAAAAAAGTTGAAAATAACGTTGTGCGTTTTAATCCTTTATTGCTTGTAAAAGATTTCAGTCAAAAAGGTGCTTTAAAAACTTCAAATGAGTTTATGTCTAATGCAGATACTGCGTATTTGGCGCTGAGGGATATTGTAGAAAATCCTATTAATCTTTTTTCGAAAAATTTAATAAAACCTGATAAAAATCAGCCTCTTGTTATTGTTAATTATGCTCAAAAATTTGTTTTAAAGGACAAAAGAACAACGCCTTTTGATGATAAAAAAATCAAATGCATAAAAGTTCAAAAAGATATTTTCAAGCATGAAAATTGGATAAAAATCAGTGATAAAGAATTAGAAAAATTAAGAAATAAAATTAAGGAATAAAAAATGATGGAAACGACAACTCAAACAAGAATTTATAATAAAAAAGTAAAGATAGAAGCAAGAGATGTTTTGGATTTTTATGAAAAAAAATCAAAATCAGATATTTTTAATATTGCTTTTTTGAACGATAAATTATCGCCAGATTTGCGCAATTTGAGGAATGAAAAAGAAAAAGATATTTTAAAAAATTTCTTAAGAGAAAGTAAATATCAAAAAAATACTCAAAACCCGCAGAAGAATAAATATAAAGTCCTTGAAGCAGGCTGCGGGATGGGGCGCTGGGTTGAGAATTTGGGATTGGAAAATATTGAAAAATATGACGGGATTGATTTTGTTGAAAATTTTATTGAAATTGCAAAAGAAAAATATAAAAATCAATCTAAGATAAATTTTTATAAAATGGCGATTGAAAATTTTGATTTTAAAGTTTTGGAAAAAAACTATGATTTAATTATAATCTGCGGAGTTTCAATGTATGTTAATGATGATGAATTATTGAAATTATATAAAAAATTAAACAATTTTTTATCAAAAGGTTCAAAACTTTATCTTCAAGAATCAATCAGCACGCTTGAGGGACGCCTTACGCTTAAGAATTTTTATTCTGATGAAATGAAAATGAATTATAGTGCTATTTATAGAACAACAAAAGAATACATTGATTTAATCAATGAAACTTTTGAAGATTTAACCCTTACAAAAAAGCAGCTTGTTTTAACTCCTGCGACAGGCTCTAGAAAAGAAACAAACAGCTGCTGTTTTTGCTATGAAAAAATATAGTGGTTTTTAAGGGCAATCGCCTTTTGGAATTCTCATTGAATAGAATGAGCGATAAACAAAAACCAGAGCGATTATTAGGAAAATTGCGCCCAGGATTTTTGAATATTTAATAAATTCGGCACTAATCGCAATTTCCATTGCCAAAAGCCCGAAAAGGGTTGTGAATTTTATAATAGGGTTCATTGCAACAGAAGACGTGTCTTTAAACGGGTCGCCTACAGTGTCGCCTACAACGGTTGCATCGTGAAGATTTGTTCCTTTTTGTTCAAGTTCAACTTCAACGATTTTCTTCGCATTATCCCAGCATCCGCCCGCATTTGCCATAAATACAGCCTGGAATAAGCCGAAAACCGCAATTGCGATTAAATAACTTACAAAAAATGAAATAGGAGCGTTTGAATTATTTGTTGGAGATGATAAGAATGCCAATGCTAAAGCAAGGGAAAACAGCGCAATAAAGATATTAAACATACCTTTTTGAGCGTATTGCGTGCAAATTTTAACAACTTCTTTAGAATTATCTAAATTTGCTTTTTTATCATCGGTTTGTCCTAATTTTATATTTGCTTTGATATATTCAACAGCGCGATAAGCCCCTGTTGTAACTGCTTGCATTGAAGCACCCGAAAACCAATAAATTACAGCGCCGCCTGCGATAAAACCAAGCAGAGTGTAGGGGTTTAATAGGTTTAAAATGCTTTCAGGTTCGATATTTAAAACATTTTTAATAACCAGAATCAAAGAAAATATCATCGTCGTAGCACCCACAACTGCCGTTCCGATTAAGACGGGTTTTGAAGTTGCTTTAAAGGTGTTTCCCGCCCCATCGTTTTCTTCCAAATATTTTTTTGCGTTTTCAAAATCCGGCTTGAAACCATAAGCTTTTTCGATTTGATTTTCGATATCTTCCTGTTCTTCAATCAAAGAAAGTTCGTAAACCGACTGTGCATTAATCCCAGAAGCTACAAAAATCTTCACAAGCACCAAAGCAAAACACACG
>CAPYQR010000078.1 GCA_948742005.1 uncultured bacterium | reverse complement strand
GTAAGAAGAAGAAAAAAATAGGAGAACATAAATAGATGGCTCGTTCATTAAAAAAAGGTCCATACGTTCATCCGTCTTTAGAAAAAAAGATTGATGCAATGAATGAAAAAAACGAAAAGAAAGTTATCAAAACTTGGTCAAGAGCTTCTATGATTGTACCTAATATGTTAGGACATACAATCGCAGTTCATAATGGTAGAACTCACGTACCGGTCTATATTACAGAACAAATGGTCGGACATAAATTAGGTGAATTTGTACTAACAAGAACATACAGAGGTCATGCAGCCGACAAGACTGCCAAGAAGAAATAATTTAGTGAAATAACTTTAAGGAAATTAAAAAATGCAAGAAGCTATATCAAAACAAACAGATATCAAAATGACGGTTAGAAAAATCCGCAGAGTGATTAACCTAATCCGTGGAAAAAAGGCTACTGAAGCTCAACGTATGCTTAAATACATGCCTTATTTTGCAGCCCGTATTGTTGAAAAAAATCTTAATGCTGCTATAGCTAACGCTTCTGAAAAATTTGGAGCAGGAGCTGATGTACTTAAAATTTCTGAAATATACGCCGATGAAGCTCCGACTTACAGAAGAGTAAGAGCCAGAGCACAAGGCAGAATGTATAAAAGATTAAAAAGAACATCACACTTAACAGTAAAAGTAGCAAAGGACTAGGAGAAAAACATGGGACAAAAAACACATCCAACCGGATTTAGAGTAGGTATTATTGAACCATGGGTTTCAACATGGTTTGCAAAAAAAGGTCAATACGCCAAAAATATTGCTCAAGATGCCGTTATTAGAAAATTCATAAAGAAAAAACTATACACAGCAGGTGTTTCAAGAATTAATATTGCAAGAAAAGCAAACAACGTTAATATCACCGTAGTTACCGCAAAACCGGGTATTGTAGTCGGCAGAGGCGGTCAAGGAATTGATGAATTACGTACTGCAGTTGCAAAATTAATCAAAACAAACGCTGTAACCATAGACGTTGTAGAAGTTGCAAGAATTGATGTTGATGCACAACTCGTTGCCGAAAATATCGCGCTTCAACTTGAAAAACGTATTGCTTTCAGACGTGCAATGAAACAAGCAATGCAAAGAACAATGCGCGCAGGCGTTCAAGGTATCAAAGTTATGGTATCGGGACGTTTAGGCGGTGCTGAAATTGCACGTTCGGAATGGGCAAAAGAAGGCAGAATTCCGCTTCAAACTTTAAGAGCTGATGTTCAATACGGTTTTGCAGAAGCAGATACCGTTATGGGTAAAATCGGCGTTAAAGTTTGGGTGTTTAAAGGTGACTTAATGCCCGGCGAAAAAGCTGACCAAAACATTAAAATTAAAAAACCAGCAGGCAAGGAAAACGGTCGATTCCAAAGACGCCCAAAACGCGGTGAAGCACAACAAGCTGCACCAACTGCTGAACAAGCATAAGATTAGGAGAAATTAAATTATGTTAATGCCTAAAAAAACAAAGTTTCGTAAAAAAATGAAAGGTAACATGAAAGGCACCGAAACCAGAGGATGTTCTTTGGAATTTGGACAATACGGACTTCAAGCACTTGAACCCGCATGGATTACCTCAAGACAAATCGAAGCTGCACGTCGTGTTATCACAAGAAAAGTAAAACGCGGCGGGGATGTTTGGATTAAAATTTTCCCTGATAAACCAATCACGGCAAAACCTGCTGAAACTCGTATGGGTAAAGGTAAAGGCAACCCGGAATATTGGGTAGCTGTTGTAAAGCCTGGCAGAGTTTTGTTTGAAGTAGCTTACGATGTTAAGGAAGATGCTGTTGAAGCTTTAACTTTAGCTGCTCAAAAATTGCCTATCAAATTAAGAGTAATAGAAAAATAGGTCAAAAGGCAGGAAAATTATGAAACTTCAAGAAATAAAAGAAAAAACAATAGACGAACTTAAAGATTTGGTTCTTGAATCAAAAAAAGAATTATTTACTTTAAGAATGGGACATAACAAATTAAAACAACTTGAAAATACTGCTTCAATCAGAAATAAAAAGAAAGAAATAGCCAGAATCAAGACTGTTTTAAGACAAAAAGAAATGAATGTATAAAGGAATACAAAAAATGCCTAAAAAAGTAAAACAAGGTACGGTTGTGAGCGATAAAATGGAAAAAGCAATTGTTGTTGAAGTTGCTGAACATAAAGCTCATAAAAAATATAAAAAAACAATGACATTCACAAAGAATTTCAAAGTTCGCGACGAACAAAACCAATGTCATGTTGGGGATGTTGTTACAATTGTTGAATCCAGACCTTTATCAGGTTCAATCAGATGGAATTTAGACAAAGTTGTAAGCGTTGCTAAGTAGTTAAATAAAAAGGTAGCAAAATTATGATACAACAAGAAACAAGATTACAAGTTGCCGATAATACAGGCGCAAAAGAACTTCTTTGCATCCGTGTTATGGGTTCAAGTAATAAAAAATATGCAAGCGTCGGCGATGTTATCAAATGCGCCGTTAAAGATGCTAACCCGAATATGCCCGTAAAAAAATCAGATGTTGTTGATGCTGTTGTAGTCAGAACAAAAGCTGACATCAAACGCAACGATGGTTCTGTCATCAGATTTGATGAAAACGCAGCCGTTATCATCAACAAAGACGGTGCGCCGCGCGGAACACGTGTTTTCGGACCCGTAGCCAGAGAACTTAGAGATAAAAATTTCATGAAAATCATTTCTCTTGCTCCGGAAGTAATATAATAAATAATAGGAATCTAGGAAAATGGCTAAAAATAATAAACCTTTGGCAAATAAAAAACTTCACACAAAAGTCGGCGATAGAGTTATCGTAACTTCAGGCAAAGACAAAGGAAAACAAGGAAACGTTAAAGAAGTTAATACTGCAAAAGGAACAGTCCTTGTTGACGGTGTGAATGTTGTCACAAAAGCACAAAAGGCAAATCCCATGGCAGGCATTCAAGGCGGATTAAACAAAATTGCAAAACCGATTGATGCTTCAAAAGTTATGATTTGCTGCCCGTCTTGCGAAAAAGCAACAAGAGTTAAAAAAGAAATTAAAGACGGCAAAAAAGTCCGTGTTTGCAAAAAATGCGGCGAAGTAATTGATGTATAGACCACAAAAGTGGGGCATTGAAATTCGACAGGTCTGAATTTATGTGTCATAATATAATAAAGGCAGAATTTCAAAGGCTAAATTAAGGAAATACAAAAATGTCTAAAACAACGACAGGTAACTTAAAAGAACGTTATATAAAGGAAGTAAGAGCAAAATTAAAAGAAGAATTTGCATACAAAAATGATATGCAAATCCCAAAAATGGCTAAAATTGTTCTAAACATGGGTGTTGGCGAAGCTTCTCACAATTCAAAATTAGCTGAAAACATTGTTATTCAACTAACTAAAATTGCGGGACAAAAAGCGTTATCAACAAAAGCTAAAAAATCAATCGCTTCTTACAAATTAAGAGAAGGAATGCCCGTTGGTGCTATGGTTACACTTAGGGGTGAAAGAATGTATGACTTTTTCCAAAAATTAGTCTGCGTTGTTCTCCCCAGAATCCGCGACTTTAGAGGTGTAAGCCCAAAAAGTTTTGACGGCAGAGGAAACTATACATTCGGCTTAAAAGAACAATCATTATTTCCTGAAATTCATTATGAAGAAGTTGATATTGTAAAAGGTATGAATGTTTCAATCATTACAACAGCAAATACGGATGACGAAGCAAGAAGCTTATTAAAACACTTAGGAATGCCTTTTAAAAACAGATAAAACAAGCAGGGATTAACCCGCCCTGAAAATATATAAATAAATCAAAAAGCAGGAATAAAATTCCGCAAATTAAAATCAATAGGAGATAACTTTAAAAATGGCTAAAAAAGCAATGATAAACAAAGAACTAAGACGTGAAGAACTTGTTGCTAAAGGCAAATATTCAAAAGTAAGACTTCACAACCGTTGTTCAATCTGCGGAAGACCTCACGGCTTTCACCGTGATTTCGGTATTTGCAGAATATGCCTTAGAAAAATGGCACATCAAGGCTTATTACCCGGTGTTACAAAATCATCCTGGTAATAAATCAAATATACAAATTACAAAAATAAAAACACTCTTGATAATCAAGAGTGTTTTTAAAATTAATAAAGTATACTATCCCAAATGATCCAATTTTGCATCAGAAGTATTTACTTGCTCGGATTCGGAAGATTTAAGCCATTTACAAACATCATCAGCGCAAAAATCTTTGTTTAAAGTAAAAGTATCGTCTTCGCCTGTAATATAGCTGACTTTCATCTTGTCTGTCTTTTTATCCAGATTAATTTTAACAGCATTATTCAAATTAACAAAAGTTACTTCATTTTTTATTGGCTTGTCTTTTGGACCTGTAATATTTGCAATTGATATAAAAGCGGGTCTTATTTCTGTCATATTTTCTCCTTTTTTACATTCAGCCTTACTATACTTTAATTAAAATTTGTAAAATAATTTTTTGAACTATTTTTTCAAAATATCAAACCTAATGTTAAAAATTTGTTACAAAAATTTGCATATTTTTTTTGTTTTATTTATTATTAAAAATGCTTATTAATAGCAGTAAATACTAAACTACAAGACACAAGTTCTTGCAAGTAGAAAGGAAAAACAAATGACAATCAATGACCCGATAGCAGATGCTTTAACGCGTATCAGAAATGCTAATCTTGTTAAACATGAAAATGTTTCAATGCCGCATTCAAAATTAAAAGAAGAATTAATCAAAGTTTTAAAAGAACAAGGCTATGTTGAAAGCTACGTAGTTGGAGAAAAAGACGGTTTTAAAGAAATCACGGTTACTTTAAAATATGACAACAACCAAAGCGTAATCACAGGCTTAAAAAGAATTTCAAAACCGGGTTTGCGAGTTTATTCAAAAGCAAAAAACATGCCAAGAGTATTTGATGGCATGGGAATTGCAGTTATTTCAACTTCAAAAGGTTTAATGACCGAAAAACAAGCTCGCGCAAACAAAGTCGGCGGCGAAGTCCTCTGCCACGTTTGGTAAACCCGAACAAAAGCAAGAGTATTAAAGGGTTAAATCGCAAAAATAGCGATGCGTTCCCGCTTAAAATTACATAAAGCAAAAGGAGAAAAAAGAAATGTCAAGAATCGGTAAATTACCAATTTCAATTCCGGATGGAGTTGAAGTCAAAATAGAAAACAACGTTTTAACCGCAAAAGGCCCAAAAGGAACTGAAAGCGTTGAATTTCCCGCAGAAATTGAAGTTTTAATTCAAGACAAAGAAGTTATTGTAAACAGAAAAGCAGACGACAGAAAATCCAGAAGTTTGCACGGACTTTTCAGAACATTAATTTCAAATGCTATAATGGGCGTTAAAACACCATTTGAAAAGAAACTTGAAATCGTTGGTGTAGGGTATCGTGCAGCAATGCAAGGAAGCTCTATCAACCTTTCTTTGGGTTACTCGCACCCTGTAATCATTGAACCGCCTCAAGGCATCAGCATTACTGTTGAAGCTAACACAAAAATCACTGTTTCAGGTTCAAACAAACAAATGGTAGGCGACATCGCAGCTCTAATCCGTTCTAAACGTCCGCCTGAAGTTTACAAAGGAAAAGGTGTTAAATACGAAGGCGAATACATAGCAAGAAAAGCCGGCAAAGCAGGCAAGAAATAATCCCCGAACCGAGCGAGCTTAGTGCAGCGCACTTAGCGAGCGAGAGTGAGGGCAAAGTGAATACATAAGCCAGCATAAACCAACCACAAAAACGGAACTGGTTTTGGTGAAAGGAAAGAAAAATGATTAAAACAGTTAACAGAAAAGAACAAACAAGAAAAAGACACCAAAGAGTACGTCTTAAAATTTCAGGCGATGCTCAATGGCCGCGTTTAGCAGTATATCGTTCAACAAAACATATCTATGCTCAAGTTATTGATGATGTTAAAGGTGTAACTTTAGCTTCTTCATCATCAAAAGTTAAAGAACTCGGCTTGAAACATGGCGGAAATATCGAAGCTGCTAAAGTTGTCGGCGCTGATGTTGCTAAAAAAGCTTTAGCAAAAGGTATTGAGGGTGTTGTTTTTGACAGAGGCGGATTCTTGTTCCACGGTAGAGTTGCAGCTTTAGCTGATGCTGCACGTGAAGCAGGATTGCAATTCTAATTTTTCATGACAAAATCTAAATAAAAATAAAACCTGTTTATATTAAAGAAAAACAGGTTTTATTTTTTAAAAGCAAAAAGGAAGTTTAAGGAGAAAAGATGAAAATTAATGAAAATTATAAAAAACTCGAGACAAGTTATTTGTTTTCAACTGTTGCAAAAAAAGTAATTGATTTTGCACAAAAAAATCCCGACAAAAAAATAATCCGTCTTGGAATCGGGGATGTTACAAGACCTTTGTGCAAAAGTGTTGTTGAAGCACTAAAATGCGCAAGTGACGAAATGGGCACAAGCGAAGGGTTTAGAGGATATGGCCCTGAACAAGGATATGATTTTCTAAAAGAAGAAATCCAAAAATATTATAAAGAAAAAAATGTTAATCTTTCATCAGATGAAATTTTTATTTCAGACGGCGCTAAATCTGACCTTGGAAATATTTTGGATATTTTTTCAAAAGATAATACGGTTTTAATTCCTGATCCTGTTTATCCGGTTTATGTTGATACAAATACTATGGCGGGAAGAAAAATAGTTTTTTTGAAAGCCAATGAAGAAAATGATTTTCTGCCAATGCCTGATTATGAAATAAAAGCTGACATTATCTATCTTTGTTCGCCAAACAATCCGACAGGAGCTGTTTACAACAAAGGACAGTTGAAAAAATGGGTTGACTATGCTCTTAAAAATAATGCAGTAATTTTATTTGATTCTGCTTATGAATGTTTTATTGATAATGATTCTCAAAACGAGAAACTTCCAACAAGTATTTTTGAAATTGAAAATGCGAAAAAATGCGCGATAGAATTTTGCTCTTTTTCTAAAACTGCAGGTTTTACGGGAACACGCTGCGGGTATACTATTGTTGGACATGAGCTTTTGTTTGACAATATGAGTTTAAATAAGATGTGGCTAAGACGCCAGACAACAAAATTTAACGGTGTCCCATACATTATCCAAAAAGGTGCTGCGGCAGTTTTTAGTGCGCAAGGTCAAAAGGAAATCAAGGAAAATATTGAATATTACAAAAGAAATGCAAAGTTGATTTCAAATACATTAATTAAGCACAATATTTATTTTACGGGAGGAATCCACTCTCCTTATGTCTGGTTTAAGTGTTTTAACAATATGAACTCATGGGAATTTTTCGATTATCTGCTTGAAAAAATACAAGTCGTTGGAACTCCTGGTGCGGGTTTTGGGCAAAACGGCGAAGGATTTTTCCGTTTAACATCATTCGGGACTTACGAAAACACGCTTGAAGCAATGGAAAGGCTGGATCAATT
>CAPYQR010000077.1:241-7669 GCA_948742005.1 uncultured bacterium | reverse complement strand
CAGCAGGCAGGCTTGGTACGGCAGATGAATTCGTTGAGAGTATTATGGAAAATTTATCCGATGAAAATTTTGTAAAAATTATGGATTCATATAAATCTGTTTCAGGAAGTGAAATTTATAAAGATATTAAAAATGATTTCAGTGGAAAAACACAGGAAAAATATCTTAATAGACTTGATAATGCGTATAAAAACGTTAAAAATGAAGAATATATGGGTTGGAATGATGGTAAATTAAGTATCGAAGAAAGCGTTGGAGCTTTTTGTAACAAAATCAAAGATAACACGATAAATTTTGTTAAAAAGAACGGTGTTGGTTTGGTTGCGGGCGCAGCGGTCGGGGCGGCTGCAGTTGCGACAGGAGTGCTAGCATCAGTCGCGGCAGTGCCTGCAGGAGCGGCAGCGTTGGTCGGAATCGGCGTTGTTGCGGCAGGAACAGGAATTGTTAAAGGTATTAAAACCATCGGAAACTTTTTTAAACACACAGATGAGTTAAAAAATGCAAAAACTGATGATGAAGCAAAGCAAAGTTTTGAAAATTATGCCGATGATGCGGGAAATGCCCTCGACAGTGGATTATCCGTTTTTGGCGGGGTTCAGGTTGCAAAAATGGGTGTAAGCGGAATAAAAGCTGTTAAAACAAGAACAAAAGCAATTCAGAGTGTAAAAAGTGCTATGGAGGGTGCAAAGGGAGCTAAAGACATAGCGCAGGCGGATAAATCTTTAAAAGGACTTGTAAAAGGCATTAGTACTCTGATTCTTGGCGGAAGCGGGTTATCAAAAGTTGCAATGGATGGCGCAGGTACAATTCTGCAGGCTGCAGGCGGTGCTTTAGCAGGACCAAAGCAAAAAAAAGATGAGCAAAATAATATCCAGCTTGCACAAAATGAACCAAAAGCTCCTAAAGACGAACAAGCTGGTGATAAAGATGTAAGACCTGACAGAAAAACACCCGAAAGATAATAAATATATAAATTTATTTATTCTTTTGGCTGTAGACAAATTGTAGAATTTCGGCAACAGCAACATATAATTCCTCTGGAATTAATTCATTAACCTGAACTAATTTATACAAGCTGCGCGCAAGCGGCTTGTTTTCAATAATCGGGACATTGTTGTTTTTGGCGATTTCTCTGATTTTAAAAGCTATAAAATCAACCCCTTTAGCAACAACAAGGGGGGCAGAGTATTTTTGCGGGTCATATTTTAAAGCAACTGCAAAGTGGGTCGGGTTCACAACGACAACATCGGCTTCTTTTACGCTTGCCATCATTTTTTGCTGTAATATTTGGAATTGGAACGAACGGATTTTGCCTTTTATTTTCGGATCACCATCGATGTTTTTGCGCTCGTCTTTGACTTCTTGTTTTGACATTTTGATTGACTTATTGTATTCCCAATCTTGATATTTTTTATCTAAAAAACCGATAATGATAAGCAGAACGCAAATGCTGAAAATCAGCTCAAAAATAATTGAACCCATTGTAACAAAGCCTGTCGAGGGGTCTGCGCCGATTAAACCTAAAAGGTCATTTTTGTGCTTTATAATAATTTTTAAACCTACCATTGTAACAACAAAACCTTTGATTATTGATTTAATAAATTCAACCATTTGTTTTGGCTTAAAGATATTGATGTTTTCAATTAATTTTTTAAAAGCGTTTGCAGGGCTTAATTTTTGAAAAGATGGCTTTAGCGCTTCTTTTGCAAATAATGCGCCTGTTTGTAATCTTAAAACAAAAATTGCAATTAACGCTAAAAATGCAAAAAATAAAAGCGTTATTGAACAATAATCTTGAAAAAACGGTGCCGTTATTAAAACAAAATCGTTATCGGGGATATTGTCAGGTTTTAGATTTGCTAAAGTATTTTCAAGCATTGAGCGCATTTTTTCAAGCATGTTATTTCCCATTACAAATAAAAGACCTAATCCTCCCGTTAAAACTAAAGATGAAGTTAAGTCATGGCTTTTTGAGATGTGCCCCTTGTCGCGTTCTTTCTCCTTTCGCCGCGGGGTGGCTTCTTCGGTTTTATCTGCTTGATCATTTGCCATTTGTTTTTGTTACCTTTTTGATGATTTTTTGTGGTTTGATTTTTTATTTTGTAAATAGGTTAAAAATTGCCCCGAGATAGTTTTCCATTGCTCCTGTCAGATAAACATTAACGGCGCTTAAAAAAGCTATTATTAAAAATAATCCGATATAAATTTTAATAGGAATTGCAACCATATAAACATTCATCTGCGGCATCATTTTACTCATTAATCCCAATAATACATCACATATTAATAAAACTGCAAAAATAGGCAAGGCTATTCCAAAAGCGATTTTAAAAAGATATGAAAACAATTGTATCATTGATTGAACCATGTTTGAATTAAAAATTGTAAAAATTCCCATAGGAATTGAACTAAAGCTTGAATAAACTATTGAAAAAAGCATATTGCAAGCGCCTGTTGAAATAAAAATTAATGTTGCAAAATAAATGTATATTCTCGATAAAATATTTGAACTAATCCCTGTTGCAGGGTCAAGTGCTTCTGAAATTGACAAACCCATCTGAATTGACAAAATATTTCCAACCATCCTTGCTGCTTCTATTATTAAATTTGCCACAAAACCGATTAAATATCCAATAAAAAATTCAATTGCAAGTAAAATTATAAATTCCGCAACATTATGCGGAAGCGCAAAATTTTTGTTTGCAATAATTAAAGGATACAAAATAAAAGCAACACAAGCACTAAACCATGCTTTTGTCATTGCAGGCATGGCAGCGGTTGAAAAAAACGGAGCACTTGAAAATAATCCGGATAATCTTGTAAAAACAAGCATGAAAATTATTATGTTATTTGGTGAAAATAAAGTTAATAAGTTTGGACTTTGCAATTGTTCTTTCCTGATTATTTATTAGATTTTGTGTTACGAGATAAATACTTTAATGTATTCAAACATTTCTTTTGTGGTTGAAGTAAAAATATCAACCATCCACGGAGCGGCAATTACAAGAACAATCAATGCTGCAAAGATTTTCGGAACAAAAGTCAGGGTTTGTTCTTGAATTTGTGTTACAGATTGAATAATGCTTATTGTTAAGCCGACAACAATTGCTGATAATAAAATCGGCGCTGCAATTATCATTGTCAGCATAATTGTTTTTTGAAATATTGTTAAAAATAATGATTGATCCATTTTTTATTCCTAAGATACAAACCCCTCTATTAGCGATTTTGTAATTAATGCCCAGCCGTCAACCATTACGAACATGATTAATTTAAACGGCATTGCAATAGTTGTTGGCGGCAAAAACATCATCCCCATTGAAACAAGGACAGATGCTACCACTAAATCAATTACTAAAAACGGCAAGAATATAATAAAGCCGATTTTAAAAGCAGTTTTAAGTTCGGATAAAACAAACGACGGAATTAAGACATAAGTCGGAACATCTTCTTTTGTTTTTGGTTTTTCGATTTTCGATAATTTAACAAAAAGAGCCAACTCTTCCTGGCGGGTTTGTTTGAACATAAAATCCCGCAAAGGAACTAAAGAGTTATCAAGTGCCTGTTGTTGGGTTATTAAATTTTTCATGTAGGGCTGATATGCGGTGTCGTTAATTTTTGCAAGCGTTGGCGACATTACAAAAAATGTTAAAATTAACGCTAAACCTACCAAAACCTGATTTGGGGGCAGGGTTGTTGTACCGATTGCCTGCCGCGTCAAAGATAAAACTATAACGATTCTGATAAATGCTGTTGTCATAATAACAATACTTGGTGCAAGAGTTAAAATTGTTAAAAGAATTAAAACTTGAACTCCTTGGGTAAATTCTTGCGCTGTATTTGCGTTTTGCATGCCGATATTTATATTAGGAAAGCTTATTGCAGCGCTTGATGTCAGCGTTGTAAATAAATATAATATAAATACTCCCAATAATTTTTTAATTTTTGATATCATTTTTCTATCCGATTTCTATCCGGTTTGTTTCGGTTGTTTTTATTGAGTAAAAACCCCCATGTTTCTAAATTTTGAATACCTTTGTTCTCTTAATTGTTTTGGTTTCATGTTTTTAAATTCATCAAGAGAATTTAGTAAAGATGTTTTTAAATTTTTTGCCATAAGTTCAATGTCGTAATGCGCACCGCCTAGCGGTTCTTCTATTACTTCGTCAACAATATTATATTTCAAAAGGTCTTCGCCCGTAATTTTAAGTGCATCTGTTGCAACACGCGCCATTGAAGCATCTTTCCATAATATTGAAGCACATCCTTCGGGTGAAATTACGGTATAATAAGCATGTTCTAAAATCATTACTTTGTTTGCAACAGCCAGTCCCAAAGCGCCCCCTGAACATCCTTCGCCCGTAATTACGGCAATGATTGGTACATCCATTTTTGCCATTTCTCGAAGATTCACAGCAATAGCTTCGCCTTGCCCTGTTTCTTCTGCCATCATACCGGGATACGCTCCCATTGTATCAACAAGGGTAATGATTGGCAAATCAAAACGATTGGCATGTTCAAAAAGCCTTAATGCCTTACGGTATCCTTGCGGCTGGGGCATGCCAAAGTTGCATTCAAGATTTTCTTTTGTGGATTTACCTTTCATTGTTCCGATTAACATAACATGATGTCCGTCAATACTGGCAATCCCGCCCATTATCGCTTTGTCGTCATACCCGTGTCTGTCGCCATGAAATTCAATAAAATCTTCACACATTAAACCGATATAATCCATAAAATTTGGTCTTTGCGGATGACGTGCGATTTGGAGCTTTTGATACGGCTCCAGTTTTTTGTAAAGTTCTTTTTTATACACTTTTGTCTGTTCTTCCAATTTTTTTATTTCATCATTATAATTAATTTTTGTATCATGACTGGTTTTTTTAAGCTCGTCAATTTTGTCTTGAATTTTATATATTGGTTTTTCAAATTCTAATATTTGTACTTTTTTGTCCATTATTTAAGGAATTCCTTTATTTTTTGGTGTGCAATTCGATTAATTTTGACAACTTGTTTTTCATATCTTTACGTTCAACAATAAAATCAATTTGACCATATTTTAAAAGATATTCTGCTGTTTGAAAATCAGCAGGAAGTTTTTGTCTTATTGTCTGTTCAATAACGCGGCGTCCTGCAAAACCGATTCTTGCTCCTTTTTCGGCAATTATTATATCGCCTATTGTACCAAATGATGCTGTAACTCCGCCAAATGTGGGTTCGCATAAAACTGTGATGTATAATAATTTTGCTTCATTTAATTTCGCAACAATGCAGCTTGTTTTAGCCATCTGCATCAAACTTAAAGCGCTCTCCTGCATCCTTGCACCTCCGGAAGAAGTGAAAACAATTGAGGGGAGTTTATTTTCAAGAGCGTATTCAAGAATTCTCGTAATTTTTTCACCTACAACAGAACCCATTGACCCGCCCATATAATCAAAATCCATGACTGCAATTGCAGCTTTCTTACCGTCAAGCTTACATGTTCCGACTACAACCGCATCATTTAATCCTGACTTATTTTTTGCCTGTTTTTGCCGTGTTTTGTAGCTTTGAGTATCATAAAATTCTAACGGGTCACAAGGAGCAATTTCTTCATACATTTCAACAAATGAATCAGGGTCTGCAATTAGTTCTATTCTTTTTCTTGCGCCGATTCTGAAATGATAATCGCAATTAGGGCAGACCATTAAATTGTGCTCCAAATCTTTTTTAGGAAGCTGTGAATTGCAATTGTAGCATAGTGTCCATAGTTTTCCTATTGCATCATCAATATGAACATCATTATCGCGTGCAGCAAGCTGCTGGGTTTTTCTTTTATTAAACCAATCGGTTAAAGTCATTTAGTTATTTCCTCGCCAAGTTAATAATAAAATTATAATATAAAAATTTTGCGTGGAATGTCAAAATATGAACAATTATAAAGTTTCGTTAAGATTATTTTAAATCAATTATCTGTTCAAAATTTTTAACGGGTTTTTTCATTGTTTTTTTAAAAACTTCTTCAAATTTTTCAACGGGTTCAAAATAAAATCCGCAGTTTTCTTGTAATTGCGCCCCAAAAGAAAAAATTTCTTCGCTCGGATAATTTCTACAAATCGAAGGACGATTTTTGTGGTCTTTGCAGATTCTTTTTTCTTTATCGAACTTACTGCATTCAAAAATAAGTCCAAAATCATCTTTAGAAATTATTTCAATGTGTTGATAAAAAGAATAATCATCTTCTTTTTTGATTTGTTCAAATTCTTCTTGTGTTTGAATTACTTTGTTTTTATGCCTTACATAAATATTTTCGCAGCAACAGCCGCACATTTTACATGTACCGTATCTGAAATAGCGCTTTTTTAGGATTTTTTGATAGTAGAATTTTTTGATTTTATTTATAAATGTCATTTAAAAAATCTTTATTGGTTAGCAAATTGTTAAGAAATTCATCATTTTCAATTTCGTATTTTTGGTTAAAAACCTCGTCTAAGACTCTTGAAACAGCTTCTTTTTCATCAGTTTGAAGCAAAAGTTTTGAAAAAGTCTTGATATCTTCTTCTTTTTGATATTTTTCAAGGGCGGTGTTTGAAATATCTGATTGGTCGATAAAATATTTATTATAATCATCATATTTTGATGAATCATTTTTGCCGATTGCTTCAAGTGATTGCGTCTTTGATGCTGCAATTAGGTCTGCTGCGTTTTGCGCAATTTCATTTGAAGTGTTATTTTGAATATTATTTAACATACTCCCCTTGATTTCTATCCGATTAATTAAAAGTGAATTTTATTTTCTCATTTATATTTTACTATAATTTTCAACTTTGTAATTAAACTTTAGATTGATTTTTTATTTCATTTATTTGTATGATTCCTTTTTTAAAAAAATTTGAGAAATTAATAGTATTATGAATAACAACAATACGATTAAATTAGCATTATTTGCAACTGTTTTTTTATTGGTAATTATTTTAGGAATTTTTGGAATTTCAAAAATCAAGGTCGACGATTTTAAAAAAGCTGCAATTATTTTTGTACTTGATGCATCTGCATCTAACCAGAAAAATTTAACAGAACAAAAACTTGCATTAAGACAGTTTTGTTCAATGTTAGACCCTGAGGATCATATTAAAATTTTAAGAGTGTCTGAGGATGCTTATATTATTTATGAAGGTACTCCGCAGGCAGGTTCTGAAATCAGAAAAGTTTTAGATAAATTTACTCAATACGACCCGAAAGAGTTTGGAACGGCATACGGTCAAGGTTTAACAAAATCGTTCACTTATTTGCAAGGCTTAACAAAAGAAGGATATACGCCCGGAATTGTGGTAATCGGCGATTTAGAAAACGAAGGACATGTTTCAAAACAGATTAACTGGAATACTTTATCAAACGATGTTGCTAAAATGAAAAAAATGAATGATAATTTTTCTATGATGTTTTTAC
>CAPYQR010000077.1:0-231 GCA_948742005.1 uncultured bacterium | reverse complement strand
ACATGCCGCACCTAAGAAATTAGATACAATTAAAGAAAAATTATTCCCTATCTTGGGCGAAGAGCATCTTGTTATTGGAAACGAAGTAACAACAGGTAAAACTTCAAGAAAATTTTTGCATGCTATTGGAAGATAACTTTTAGGAAGATAGAATTAGATGAAAATTATTATTAAATATCAAAATACAGTCAAAGAATTTAACGACAAAAGTTCAATCACTATCGGTAATTC
>CAPYQR010000076.1 GCA_948742005.1 uncultured bacterium | reverse complement strand
TTATTTCACTTTTACAAAAGAAAACATTGATTCCACGGGAACTTTCAAAATGAACCCTCCATTAGGAGAAGAAAGCGACAAAAGGGCGATTATGGACGGTCTTTTTGATAATACAATTGATGTAATTGCAACAGACCATGCTCCTCATTCCGATGAAGAAAAACTAAAACCCTACTGTGATGCTCCAAACGGAATAACAGGTCTGGAAACGGCTTTTTCACTTTCTTATGAGCTTCTTGGTTTAGATAAAACTTTAGAAAAAATGGCATTTAACCCGCGTAAAATCTTGAAAATTAACAATGATAAAATGATTAATGCAGCACTTGATGAAACCTGGATTGCAGCTCCTGCGTTATTCAAAACAAAATGTAAAATTTCCCCTTACAAAGGAATGAAATTAAAAGGAGTAATTATCTGTGATTAATGAAAAAATTAAAGAAAAACTTGTTCTGGCGCTTGATGTCGAAGATATAGACACCGCAAAAGCCTTAGTTAATGATTTAAGCCCGTATATCGGAACTTTTAAAGTAGGCTTACAGCTTTTTTGCGGTTATGGACTTGAAATTATAAATTACATTAAAGAAAAAAACGCAGATTTCTTTTTAGATGTTAAATTACACGATATTCCAAACACTGTTGAAAAAGCTTCTTATAATGTCATTAAAAACGGCGCAAATTTCTTTAATGTCCACTCAACAGGCGGAATTGAAATGATGAGGGCAGCAAAAGAGGGGGCTTATAAGGCAGCAAAAGATTTTAACCTTAAAAAACCTTTAATTTTAGCCGTTACGATTTTGACAAGCTTGAATGAAGAAATTTTAGAAAAAGAACTTCTAAATAAAAACGATGTAAAATCCTTAGTATTAAAATTAGCCAAAAATGCCAAATCAGCAGGGCTTGACGGTGTTGTAGCTTCAGCTAATGAATTAAAAATAATAAAAGAAGAACTGGGCAAAGATTTTATTGTTTTAACCCCGGGAATAAGACCGATTTGGTCTTTAAAAGATGACCAGAAACGAATCGCAACACCCTCAAGCGCCATTAAGGACGGGGCAGATTTTATCGTTTTAGGAAGAGCAATTACAAAAAGCGAGGATAAAATCGAAGCAATTAAAAAAGTTCATCAAGAAATTGAACAGCTGTATGCAAACAAATAAATAAAAAACAAGCAAAAGAAAGTGAAAAATATGGAAACAGGAACATTGATTCTACAGGACGGAAGCGTTATAAAAGCCCAAAGTGTCGGTGCAATCGGAGGATATGAGGGCGAAATAGTTTTTAATACTTCCATGGCAGGTTATCAAGAAATTCTAACCGACCCGTCTTATGCAAAACAAATTGTTGTTATGACTTATCCTGAAATCGGAAATTATGGAATCAATGATTTTGATTTTGAATCATTGAATCCTAAAATGATTGGGATGATTGCAAAAAACTTTTGCGATAAGGAAAGTCATTATCTTTCAAAACAAAATATCAAAGATTATTTTAAAGAAAAAAACATAATAGCACTATCTGGCATAGACACGCGTTCTTTAGTCAAAAAAATAAGAGAACACGGAACAATGAATGCGTTTATCACTTCAAACGATGTTGATGAAAATTTTATTAATGAAAAGATTAAAGAAATTCAAAACTTTAAAACAGGTTCAAACCTTTTAAATGAAGTTACATGTAACGAAAATTATTCTGTTAATAAACAAGGGAAAATCAACCTTGCTTTTATTGATTACGGTGCAAAATGGGGAATAGTAGAATCTTTAGCTCAAAGAAACTGTAAAGTCAGCGTTTTTAGAGCGGATGTAAGCGCAGAAACTATCTTAAATTCTAATTTTGACGCTTTATTTTTATCAAACGGCCCGGGTGATCCTGCAGATTATATTTACCAGATTGAAGAAATTAAAAAAATCATAGGCAAAATCCCCATTTTTGGAATCTGCCTCGGCTATCAGCTTCTGGCACTCGCCTCAGGTGCTGTAACATATAAATTAAAATACGGACACAGAGGCGCAAATCATCCCGTTGTTAATCTTGAAAATAAAAAAGTCATGATGACAAGCCAAAACCACGGTTACGCCGTTGATATTAAATCTTTGCCAAAGACAATTCGCCAAACTTATAAAAACTTAAACGATAACACACTTGAGGGTTTTGAAATAACATCTCTTGGTGTTTATGCTGTCCAATTCCACCCCGAAGCCAAACCCGGGCCAAATGATGCATCGGTTATTTTTGATGAATGGGTAAATATTATGAATAGAAATAAAAATATATTTAACGAGGTAAAAAATGAAAAATAAATCTCTCAAAAAAATTCTTGTAATCGGCTCAGGCCCGATTGTAATCGGTCAAGCGGCAGAATTTGACTACGCAGGGGTTCAAGCTTGCCGCGCGCTGAAAGAAGAAAACATAGAAGTAATCCTCGTTAATTCAAACCCCGCAACGATTATGACAGATGAACAAATTGCTTCAAAAGTTTATATTGAACCTTTAACAATTGATTGTTTAACTTCAATAATCAAAAAAGAACGCCCTGATGGGCTTATTGCAACGCTGGGCGGACAAACGGCGCTTAATTTAGCCTGCGAGCTTGATAAAGCAGGGGTTTTAAAAGAATATAAAGTTAAAATTTTAGGAACTGACATTGATTCAATTCGCCAGGCAGAGGATAGGGAACTTTTCAAAAAATTAATGCAGGAAATTGAAGAGCCGATTCCCGATAGCGAAATTGTTTCAAGTTATGAAGAAGCGCTTAAATTCAGCGAAAAAATCGGCTTCCCGATAATCATCCGCCCCGCTTTCACCTTAGGAGGTTCTGGCGGAGGAATTGCTAAAAACCTTGAAGAATACGAACAAATCGTTCATACAGGATTAGCACAATCACCGATTAATCAGGTTTTAGTTGAAAAATCTATTGCAGGATTTAAAGAAATTGAATATGAAGTTTTAAGAGATGCAAACGACACCTGTATTATCATCTGTAATATGGAAAACATTGACCCGATTGGGATTCACACGGGCGACAGCTTTGTTGTCGCACCAAGCCAGACTTTGACGAATAACGAATTTCAAATGCTTCGTACAAGCGCGATTAAAATTATCCGCGCGCTTAAAATTGAAGGCGGGTGCAACGTTCAATTTGCACTTGATACAAAATCTAATCAATATTACGTAATCGAAGTCAATCCCCGCGTTTCGCGCTCATCAGCGCTCGCTTCTAAAGCAACGGGATATCCCATTGCTAAAATTTCAACAAAAATCGCAATCGGCTACAACCTTAGCGAAATCAAAAACTCAATAACAGGCACAACAGCAGCATTTGAACCCATGCTTGATTATGTTGTAGTGAAAATCCCCAAATGGCCTTTTGACAAATTCTCTTCAGGAGATAGGATTTTAGGCACAAAAATGAAAGCAACGGGCGAAATTATGGCGATTGGAAGAACATTCAACTCTGCCTTTAAAAAAGCCGTAACATCATTAGAAGAAAGATATTGCGGGCTTTTAGAGCGCGGATTCGAAAAATTATCCAATGAAGAACTCCTAAAAGAACTCTACATTCAAGACGACAGAAGAATTTTCCGCCTTGCACAGGCATTATTCAACAACATTGATGTTCAAACGCTTTGCGAAATCACAAAAATCGACAAATGGTTTGTTGAAAAAATAAAAGAAATCGTAGAACTCTACCGCACAATCCCCCAAAGCGTACTGGATAGAGATTTATACATAAAAGCAAAAGAATCGGGCTTTTTAGATGAAGAACTTGCGAAACTGAAACAAGTTGACCTTGAAATTATCAAAGAATTTGAAATCCAACCGTCTTTTAAAATCGTTGACACCTGCGCAGGCGAATTCAGCGCAAAAACGCCTTATTTTTATTCAACCTATAATGAAGAGTGCGAACTTGAACAATATAAAAAAGAAGATAAGCAAAATATCGTAGTTTTAGGTTCAGGACCAATCAGAATCGGTCAGGGAATCGAATTTGACTATTGTTCGGTTCATGCTTCGCTGGAATTAAGAAATCAAGGCTATGAATCAGTCATGATTAATTCAAATCCCGAAACCTTGTCTACAGATTTTGATATCGCAACAAGATTATATTTTGAACCTATGAATATTGAACATGTTGTAAATATCATAAAAAAAGAAAACCCCAAAGGCGTTTTGGTTCAATTCGGCGGACAAACGGCAATTAACCTAGCCGAAAAACTTGATAAATTAGGGGTTAAAATCTTAGGTACAAGCTTAAAAAGCATAAATGCCGTTGAAGATAGGAAAGTTTTTGAAAAATTGTTAAAAGAACTTGAAATCCCTCAACCGAAAGGTGTCGCTGTAACTGACGTTCAAGGAGCACTTGATGCGGTCAAGGAATTAAAATATCCTGTGCTTGTCCGCCCGAGTTATGTTATAGGCGGCAGAGGCATGCAGGTTGTTTATAATGATGATGAGCTTTTGACCTACATCAACGAAGCTTTTAAATTCTCAAACGAACATCCTGTCTTGATTGACCAATATTTAGAAGGACAAGAAGTTGAACTGGATGCGATTAGTGACGGCAGAGATATTTTAATCCCCGGAATCTGCGAACATATCGAGCGCGCAGGCGTTCACAGCGGAGATTCAATGAGCATATACCCGAGTCGGAACATTTCAAAGAAAAACGAAAAAACTCTTGTAAAATACGCGGAGAAAATCGCCAAAAAGTTAAACATCAAAGGCTTAATGAACATTCAATTTATCATCAAGGATGATAAAGTTTATGTAATTGAAGTTAACCCCCGCGCCTCAAGAACCGTACCGATTATGAGCAAAGTAACGGGAATTCCGATGGTTACAATTGCACTTAAAGCAATCTTAGGAAAATCCATAAGACGTGCGGGCTTCGGAGTCGGATTGTATAAAAAAACAAGCCTTGTAAGCGTTAAGATGCCTGTTTTCTCATGGCAAAAATTAAACAGAATCGACCCTGCGCTTGCTCCTGAAATGAAATCAACAGGAGAAGTTTTAGGAATAGACAGAAGTTATAAAAAGGCGTTATATAAAGCATTTTTAGCAGGCGGCTATAAATTTTCGCACGCAAAACAAAGGGTTTTGGTTTCATTAAATGACCATTACAAACAACCCGCGCTTCCAATGCTCAAAAGGCTTTTCAAACAAGGATTTTTCATCATGGCAACCTGGGGAACACATAAATTTCTTGAAAAAAATGCAATTCCATCAAAAATGATTGAAAAATTTATGATTGATAAGCTCCAAAAACGTATGAAAAACGGACGTTTGAGCTTTATTATCAACACACCGACCACAGGCAAAAACTCTCAAAACGCAGGTTTTCAAATCAGAACAATCGCCCAAATCTACGGAGTTCCGAGTTTTACTTCGATTGATACGGCAAGTGCGTTTTTAAAAGCTTATAAAGTTTTTGATAAAAACACAGTTTTAGATTACGATACGATTACGAATTATCGCAAGAAAGGCGGGATTTTTTCAATTTTTTAATATTTAAAATAACTTTTGTTGATGTAATCAACATAACAACAAAAATCGCAATCGCAAGGGCTATCCAATAGCCCTCTAAAACTATATTTTTATAATAAGCAAGATAGCTTCCCAAAGGAATTGCAATTAAAAGATAGCTGAATAACATTGTAAACATGATTATTTTTGTATCTTTTAAACCCTTTAAAATACCCACGCAAGCGCCTTGAATTCCATCAAAAAACAAAAAGGCAAGGGCGATTTTAAGAATTTTTTTGCACCAGGCGATAACTTCAGGGTCGGATGAGAAAATTTTGATAATTTCATCGCTGAAGCCCAGAAGGACACAAAAACTCGCTATGCAGATAAAAATGACAATTATTATATTTGCGATTGAATATTTTTCAACATTTCTAATATCTCCCGCACCGTTAAAATAGCCAATTTTGATACTTGCAGCGTTTGAAACGGATAAAACAATCATAAAAGTAACATTTGCAATACAAAGAATAACATTATGAACCGCAGCAAACATAGCGCTGAATCTGCCGATTAAAACAGCGGTTAAATTAAACCCGACAAACTCAAAAAATATTGCCGCACTAATCGGAACACCGACTTTTAAAAGTTCTTTAATAAAATTCCTCGCGCGGAAAATCCCATTTTTAAACAACGGCAGGCAATAAATCGCCAGAAGAATCGCAATTAATGTTTTTGAAATAAATGTTGCAATTGCAATTCCGACCAAACCCATAGAAGGAATTGAAAAAGAGCCGAAATCATAACCAAAAGTAAAAACAAAATTTAAAATAACATTTAAAAACACCATCAAAAACGACAAAACATTAGGATAGATAACTTTTTCATAAGCCTGCAAAAATTCTTTCATTGCAACAAACAAAGCAACAGGAAAAATCGTCCACGAACAAATATTAACATATTCATAAACCAAATCCCGAAGCTCCGGTTCAAAACCGACAAGATTAATGTGCGCTAAAAATAGCTGTACAATTAAAAAGAAAGGAATTGAAACAATTATTGAAAAAATCAAAATCAAGCTAAAATATCTTTTAGCAGGCATTTTTTGCCCGCGATAATTAGAAACAACAGGACTAATACTCAACAACAAACCGACAGCCCCGATTGTAATTGTCATTAAAATCGCGCTTGCAACACTAATTGCGCCCAAAGCAAGGGTCGAATATCTTCCTGCTGTAATAGAATCAGCAAAACCAACCAGAATTTGCGATAAATTCCCTCCTAAAATAGGCAAAGACAGTTTTAAAAGATTTAATATTATTTCCCTATATTCTCTGATTTTATTTTTAAAATTAAGCGCAAAAACCCCCGCAGCGCAAGAATTATTGTTTAAATTATTCATTATATTGATTTTCCCGTATTTAAAATATTGTTAATGTCAAATAATTTTTTGATTTTTTTCATTTGTTCGCGGGCATTTTTATCAAGAGCTAAATCAAGATATTTTTGTTTATCCACTCCGATTCCATGCTCGCCTGATAATGTTCCCCCGATTGAAATTGCATAATTAAAAAGTTCATCTTTTAATTTTTTAAAATTTTCTTTTTCGGTTTTATCTTCTAAATCAAGTGCAAAATTAGGATGAATATTTCCATCTCCCGCATGACCCATGATTGCTGTTATTATATCATATTTTTCAGCTAAAGATTGAATCTTTTTAACTAAATCAACTATTTTATTTTTCGGAACAACAACATCCTCCGTTGCAACGTTTGGTTTTAATTGTGCAAGTGCCGAAAACGCGCTTCTTCTTGTGCGCCAGATGTTTTCGTTTTCTTCTTCTGTTTTTGTCTGAATGATGTTATTTGCCTTTGATTTTATTAAAATTGTTTTAAGGATTTCAAGCTCATATAAAACACAGCTTTTAAATCCGTCTAATTCAATCAACAGAACCGCTTCTTTATCAATTAAAAGGTTACAAGGGCTGAATTTTTCAATTGTCCTTATTGTTGTATTATCCAATAAATCAATTGTCGAGGGAACAAAGCCCGAATTTATAATGTTGTTCACGCAAAGCGCCGCATCTTCGATTTTATCAAAATAAGCTAAGGTTAAAAGTCTTGTCTGCGGTTTGGGGATTAATTTAAGCGTTGCTTTTGTAACAAGCCCCAGCGTTCCCTCACTTCCGACAAAAAGAGAGGTTAGGTTATATCCTGTAACATTTTTTGCAATATTTTTTGATGTTTCAATTATTTCCCCGTTTGCAAGGACGATTTCAAGGTTAATTATGTAATCTTTTGTATTTCCATATTTAAATGTACGAGGGCCTCCCGAATTTAAACCTATTGCGCCGCCTATTGTCGAAACGGCAAGATTTGAAG